>CAZDYW010000092.1:0-4919 GCA_964509655.1 uncultured Anaerolineales bacterium | reverse complement strand
GGGGAGATCGAGGTCGAGCGGTTGTCCGAGTTTGACCTGGAGATAGCCGGTGGCGCGCTGACGATTAACCGCTCGCTCCTCACTAACCCAGAGCTGGCGGTCAGCGCGGCGATCTTCCAGTGGCCCGAAAACTTGGGCGGCAAATACCAAAACGTCCCCGACGTGCATATCACGGCGGGCGGCGTGCTCACCATCGCGGCTGAGATTTCAGCCGGAAACGTGGACATCCCCCTGCCCGATATAGAGCTTTTGGGCGGCGAGACGCTGCGCGTGAATGATCCTATCGCGAGTCTGATCGAAGAGGTAGAAGGCTACTCGTTCGAGCTCACCGGCGGCGAGGTGCAGGTGATGCTGCTCCAGCAGAACGATCACACGCTCGATCTGGCCTTCGGCGAGGTGGACGTGGACGGTCACTTCCGGGGGCGGCTGGTGCAGGATACGCTCACGCTCCAGGTCGCCGGGGCCGAGCTGACGATTGACGGTCTCTCCAGCGGCTGGCCGCTCGACGATCAGAACGGGCTCGCCATCCTTCCGGCCAGCCGCGGCCCCTTGGCCCAGGGCGCCGTCGGACAGGCCACTTGGGAGTTGCCAGCCTCGCTGGGCGGTGGCACGCTCACTTTTGACGCGCCCATCCTCATCGACGGCGACGGATTGCACATCAACGATGGCAAATCGGTCTCTTTCCCCAATGCCTTCCTGGACGACGGCGGCTTCCCGGTGCTGAATAACACGGTCACGCTGGGCGAGGGCAACGACCGCACTTACGAGCTGAACCTGTCGGGCGCCATCTCGGTCACCCTCCCCGGCTTCAGCGGCTTCACCGATGGCGACCTCACAATGGACAGCCTGGCGAACTTCTCCGGCAGCGCGGACGGTCTGGACATGCTGCTCGGCGGGCTGGAGTTGGGCGTGGATAGCTTCTTCGTGGACGGCGGGCAATTGCTCACCGAGGGGGGCACGCTCTCGGCGCCGCCCGGCTTCGGCGGCGACCAAGTCACGCTGAACGGCATGGGCGTCCTCGACGCCGATATGGGGCTGATCGGCTGGGGGATCGACGAGCAGGGGAACGTGACCTCGGCCACCGTCGAGTTGCCATCGATCACGCTCAACGGCTACGATGTCTTTGCCATGGAGGGCAGCTTCCGGCGCGTGGATCGGCTCCCCTACCCTAGTGGCGACGGCGTGGACGACGGCTATGAGATCACGGGGCACGGCCTGATGCGAGCGCCCGGCTTCAGCACCAATATGAGCCCCAATCCACCGAAGAAGCCCGACGGCAGCTACAAACGTGGCAAGTCTTGCTCTGGCTTCGAGGTTAGCTTCGCGCTCATCATCGGCACGGACAGCAGAACCCATATGACCGTCATCCCGGCGTCAGCTCCATCGACGGCGGATGATTCGCCCGCTATCTTGGCGAGCGGAGGACCTCTGGCCGCCCCCATGCAAGCTGGCCCAACCAATTCCATATCTGAAGTCGCCACAGACAGCAGCTTGCGCATGGTCGAGGTCGATGGAACTCTCTACTGTTCGATTGACATTCCCGAACTGATGATATCCGTTGGCAATCCGCGCCTCAACGGCGGGTGGGATAGAGATCAAGAACTGGTGTGGCTCGGAGGCGGGATCAGCGTGTGGACGATGATGAGTGTGTTGGGCCATCCGGTCGCGGACGGCGACGTGGACGCGCTGATCAAGGCCACGCCGGATTGGCAGAGCTTCGACATTACCGGCACAATGAAGATTCTTGGTATGTGGGAAGCGGCCCGGGCCACGGGACACATAGAATTCGAAGACGGTATCCCCGTCGATCTGGAAGTGGAGCGGATGGTGAACGATATCGTGTGGCTGGTCGGGGTGCCGATCCCGATGGAAGGCACGGCCGGCTTCCACGTCTGGACCGACTGGGACCCGGATGATCCCGATGATGTTGAGCTCGATTACTTCCACTTCACCGGCTGGGCCTATCTGACGATCGGGTTGGAGGAAGGCGTGATCGCGGAAGATTGCGTCGATCTTGGTATTTTCGAGGGCTGCATCACGATGCCGCCGATGGACCTCGAACTGGCCGAGGTGGGCGCCGAGATCGGCCAGTTCCGCACCGATAGCGGCACTCCCTGGGGACTCAAGGCCCAGATCGAGGTGCTCAACTTGTACGAGACCGGTATCTACGTGGACACGGAAGGAAACGTGGATTTCGGCGACGTGAACGAGTACGTGCTGTTGGACAGTGATCAGACGCGGGCGGCGCGAGAGGCTTGGACGGCGGCGCAGCGAGGACATCCACTTGCCGCCTCCGCCATCAAAGATTATGGGGTCTCTAGGACTTCGCGTGGTGATGTACATGTAGGGGCGATCCCTCCGTGGTCGCCCGTACAAAATGCACGCGGGCGGGTACAGAGCCCCGCCCCTACGAAGCAGGTCACGCGAAATCCCAAAGAGCCGGATTATGAACTCCTCAGTTTCGCGGCCAACTCTATCACCAGAACCGTACCGGTGGAAATTCCCACCGATCTGGCCTTTATGCTGAGCCGCAACACCGCTGTCCCGACGATGACGCTGGTCTCACCATCGGGCACGGTTATCACACCGGGCACGACCATCAGCGGCGTGGCCCACTTTGAGACCTACACGGAGACGCTCGACATCTACAGCAACACGGTGCCACTCACCCAAACCACCTACCTCGTGGGCGACGCGGAAGCGGGCGACTGGAAGGTCGTCCTGCACGGGGAGATCACGGATGACAATGAATACATCCTCGGCGTCATCGGCGCCAACCCCGCACCCACGCTGACCGATGTCAACGCCACCGCCAGCGGCGACACCGGCGCTGATGTGAGCTGGCGCTTGGCCTCCGAAGAGGTCACCACCACGCTCAACATCCACGCTACGGCGGGGCCGATCACCGAGACGCTCACGGTCACCCACGCCGATGGCACCACCGGGCCGGTGACGAGCCTGGTCTATCTGGACGGGCCGGTGGCCTTGGACGTGGACACGCCCGTGAACGGTGCCCAGGGCAGCGCCTCGGTAGATCTGAGCCACCTGGAGAGCGGCGACTACTGGATCTGGGTGGAGGCGAACGATGGGGACAACGCGCCGGTGCGCGTCTACGCCCCCGATCCGGTCGCGGTGACGCAGAGCCCGCCGGCAAGCTGGGCGCCCACCATCGTCGTGACCCCGACCTATCTCGGCCTGGAGATCGATTGGGAGCCCCTCGACCACCCGGACGTGGACGGCTATGTGGCTTACATCAGCGATTCTCCATCCGCGCTGGGCAGCACAGCGGTGATAACCACGCCCTGGGCCTCGACCTTGATCGATTCTTGGCTGGAGCCGGGCCGCACCTACTATATCGTCATCGATGCTTTCGACGCGGACGCGGGCTGGACAGTGCGCTCATCGCGGGTCACCGGCGTTCCGCTGGCGGCGGGCTTCGAGCTGACCACGACCACGCCCTCCGTCACCGTCACGGGCGGCGGTGCGACCGGCCTGGAGGTGCGCGTCGTCCGCACGGGAGATGTCACCCCCACCGTCTTCCTTTACGGAGGCGATTTGCCCGATGGGCTCGACATCGCATTCACCAGCAACCGTTGGGTGACGCCGACGCTGCCCGGCACGCCGGTGTCGCTCGTCATCTCGGCCACCGACACGATGTATGGCGGTTTCTACACGGCCACCATCGCCGCCTTCGGCGGAGGTGGACTGGCTACGCTCGACGTCCAGGTGGAGGTGGAGGAGCCGCACTTCGTGTTGACGGCGACGCCGGACGCGGTCAACCTGTACGAGGACATGGCGGCGACCGTGACCATCTCGGCGACCGGGTTCAACGGCGAGAGCGACCCGATCCATCTGGAGGTGGAGGGCGCACCGCCGGGACTGGGCTGGCGCCTGAGCGACGATCTGGTCTATCCGGGCGGCGAGGTCACGCTGACGATCAGCGACACGTTCTTGATAGATCGCGGTGAGTACGAGTTGCACGTCATCGGCGACGACGGCGAGAACGAGTATGATCTGAAGCTGACGGTCGAGATCATCGAGCCGGCCTTCGATCTGGCGGCTCTCCCGCAGCGCAGTTGGATCTTGCTCGGCGACACGGCGGTGTATGCCCTGGAGGTGAGCGCCCTGTACGGCTGGACGGCGCCCGTGACGCTGACGCTGGAATCGCTGCCGCCGCACACCATGGGAGGATTCGCCGCCGCGCCGGACGGCACGCCCCAGGCGGAGCTGAGCGTCACGCCGTCGCAGACCGTCTACCTGATCGTGGCTACGCCGGGGAGGACGGCGCCGCTCAAACCGCCGGAAGATCTCTACCTGATCGACGTCAAAGGCGCGGGCGGCGGGAAGCAGGAGGCGCTCGACCTGGAGCTGGTGTTGCTCTCCTCCTGCGTCGAGGCCGATCTCTCCGCCTCTTTCTTGGAGGATCACTTCATCGTTCAGGAGTCCGTAGGCCCGATTGACATCGGCTTGCAGGTGAGCAACGACGGCGCGCTGATGCCAGCTGGCCTGCCCGTAAGCCTGTACATCACAGAGACGCAGATCGGTACGGCGTTCACTACCCAGCCGCTTGGCCCCGGCGATTCCGAGACGGTCACCATCACCTGGGACTTGGTTTCCACCGGGGAATACACCCTCACCATCGCGCTCAACGATTGGGAGAACGAGGAAAGCCGTCGGGTTCTATGCAGCATGCCGCACACCGAGGATCAGGTCATCAAGGTGAGCTTGCTGGCGCCCATCGGCGGCTACACGGAGCGGGCAGGCACAGAGTCCCGCCCCTACGGTAATGCGCAGGCGGCGCTGCGGTCGTGGGTCATTCTGTTGGCGATGGCAGTCTTGGTGATCGCGGTGAGCGGGAGGAGGAGAAGCAGTTTGGGACATGGAAATAAATAGTCTACCTGGGCCGCTCCCGCCGGATT
>CAZDYW010000091.1:7069-8646 GCA_964509655.1 uncultured Anaerolineales bacterium | reverse complement strand
ATATTTTTTAGAGTGAGGAGTGCCTTGGGAGAGAGAAGCATTGGGGCGCAGCAACGCTGCGCCCCTTTCGCGTTGGGTTCTTGACAGAGGGGAAAATGTGAGAGAACAAGTTCGTCTACTCAAGAAAAGGCTTGTCTCATGTGACCTTTGTCCTCACCGTTGCCGCGTGAACCGCCTTGCCGACGAGGTCGGCTTTTGCGGCAGCGGCGCTGAGATCGAGGTTGCACACAGTGGGCTTCACTTCGGGGAGGAGCCGCCCATATCCGGCGAGCGCGGATCGGGTGCCATCTTCTTCACGCGCTGCAACATGAGATGCGTCTACTGCCAGAACTATCAGATCAGCCAGCGCCCACACTTGATCCCCAAGCGGGCGCTTTCCCCCTTCGAGTTGGCGGAGGAAATGCTGGCGCTTCAGGCGCAGGACGCCCATAACATCAATTTGGTCTCGCCCACACACGTGGTCGCCCAGGCGGCGGAGAGCATTTGCATCGCTCGCGAGCGGGGTTTATCGCTGCCTATCGTGTATAACACCAACGGCTACGACGCGGTCGATACGCTGCAATGCCTCGATGGGCTGATCGATATCTATCTGCCCGACATCAAGTACAGCGACGACGCGGCGGCGCGTGCTTACTCCGGCGTCGAGCGTTACGTGGCGGTCAATCGGCGGGCTATTCGGGAGATGTTCAGACAAGTGGGCAACTTGGCCTTGGACGAGCATGGCATCGCTCGACGCGGGCTACTTGTCCGTCACCTGGTTTTGCCGGACGACGTTGCAGGCAGCAGTGATAGCCTGGCATTTCTCGCTTCACTTTCCCAGGATATGGTCATCAGCCTAATGGCCCAATACTCGCCCCAGTTCAAGGCGCGAGGAATGCCGCCGCTGGATCGGAAGATCACGCTGGCGGAATATGACCGTGTGCTGGACGAGGCATTGGCGCTGGGACTGGGAAATTGCTTCGTCCAAGAGTGCGAAAGTAGCGAGACGCTTCTCCCGGATTTTCGCCGGGAAACCCCCTTCGACCCTCCTTCTGATCATGCCGCCGGATAGAAAGCCTTATTGCTGGAGCCTCGGTCTGCGCGGGCAATCGGGGCCTTCCCCGCGATTGTGGCGATAGTACCAGGTCCAAGTATCCGGTTCCCGTCCGTTTCTCCGGCAGCGTAGTTCCACTTTTCCTTCGCAGCTTGGGCAGGTGGCCTGCTTGGGTGCATCTGGCCCAGCGGTTACACGGACACCTTCTTTACTTATAGCATCTTTCACCTGTTTCCTCCATATTGGCAACTTGATTTGCAGATTTTCAGTATCGTGAACGGTTAGTACATCTCGGCGTAAATCCTCCGCCAGTTTACGCTCGTCAGTGATCGCCAGAGCGCGGCTCTATGCGACGAAAATCATCCCGCGATCCCCTTAGAGCATAAACGTATCCTCTCGATAAGAGTGTGTTGCATCTCAGAAGACTAAATGGATATTTTGGCCTTTGAGTAAGAGATATTGTACCTTAAATTAAACGTCTTGTCTGTAGTGTAATCTAGACAATTCTTGTGGCGAAATCTAGACAATTCTTGTGGCGAAATCT
>CAZDYW010000091.1:0-6969 GCA_964509655.1 uncultured Anaerolineales bacterium | reverse complement strand
AATCTAGACAATTCTTGTGGCGAAATCTAGACAATTCTTGTGGCGAAATCTTGACAAACTTTGTGGCGAAATCTTGATACCCGCTCAGATGTGGGGTGCGCCACTCCATGTAGATGCTTCTTGACAAACGGTATCGTCTGTTATTTAATTGCAAGGAGATTGAGGGGCGCGACTGAGCTTCAGCCAGCAGTCTGCTAGCACCAATGCAGTTTCAAGAATGGTGGAGGCATAGGTTTATTCAGGATTATATTGAGGAGAGGCAGGAAAATGAACAAGCGGAAGTGTGACATCGGATTTATTGGCTTGGCCGTGATGGGCCAGAATCTAGCGCTGAACGCGGAACGGAACGGTTACTCGGTGGCGGTCTACAACCGCACCACCGCTCGCACCGAGGAGTTCATGGCACAGCGAGCTGAAGGCAAGGAGGTCTGCGCCGCGACCACTCTTGAGGGGCTGGTCGAGCTGCTCGAACGCCCGCGCGCGGTGATGTTGATGGTCAAGGCCGGTTGGCCCGTGGACGCCGTGATCGAGCAACTGAGCCCCTACCTGGAGCCGGGCGATGTGATCATCGACGGCGGCAATTCCTTCTTCGAGGACACCGAGCGCCGGGCCAAGGAGTTGGAGGATGAGGGCATTTTCTACCTCGGCGTTGGCGTCTCCGGCGGGGAGTATGGCGCGCTCCATGGCCCCAGTATCATGCCTGGCGGCTCTAAGGCGGCCTATGAGCGCGTGGAGCTGATCTTCGTCGATATGGCGGCCAAGGTGAACGGCGTGCCCTGCGTCACCTACATCGGACCGCGCGGCGCCGGTCACTACGTCAAGATGGTGCATAATGGCATCGAGTATGGCGATATGCAGCTCATCGCCGAGTCCTACGACATCCTCAGCCGCATCGGGGGCCTCTCGGCGGCGGAACTGCACCATGTCTTCGACGAGTGGAATCGGGGCGAGCTCTCATCTTACTTGATCGAGATCACGGCGGACATCTTCGCCGAGGTGGACGAGGAGAGCGGCGCTCCGCTGGTGGAAGTGATCCTCGACGCGGCGAAGCAGAAGGGAACCGGCAAATGGACTTCCCAGAATGCGTTCGATCTGGGCGCACCTGTGCCGACGATAGATGCCGCCGTCGTGAGCCGCCTCATCTCCGCCCGCAAGGAGGAGCGCGTAGCGGCCTCTCAGGCGCTCTCCGGCCCGGCGGTGGAGTTCGATGGCGAGCGGGATAGGCTGATTGAGGAGGTGCGGCGGGCGCTCTTCGCGGCCAAGATCTGCTCTTACGCCCAGGGATTCGCACTGCTGGGGGCGGCCAGCGCGGAGTATGATTATGACCTGGTCCCGGCGGCCATCGCGCGCATCTGGCGAGGCGGTTGCATCATCCGCGCCGATTTCCTCGACGACATCAGCGCGGCCTTCGAGCGGGAGCCAGAGCTGGTCAATTTGCTGCTTGATCCATACTTCAAGGAGGCGGTGGAAAGCCGTCAGGGCGCTCTGCGCAGGGTGGTCCAGATCGCAGCGCGGGCGGGGATACCATGCCCGGCCTTCAGCGCATCGCTGGCTTACTATGACGCCTACCGTGCCGCTCGCTTGCCTGCCAATCTGATCCAGGCACAGCGCGATTATTTCGGCGCTCATACCTATGAGCGGGTGGATAGACCGCGCGGTGAGTTTTTCCATACCGAGTGGATGTAGTCATCAGTTAAGTTAAAGGAGGTGGAGTGTGAAGCACCTAAGCTGTTTGCATCGTAGTGTGAAAAGATGGTCTCTTGTCGGTTTTCTATCGATCCTGCTGGTTTTTCTGGCGATAAGCAATCCGCTTTTGGCCCAGGATCCGCTTCGCATCATTTTCCTCCATCACTCCTGCGGCCATAACTTGATCGACCAGGGCGGCGTGCGTGCGGGGCTGACCGGGCTGGGATATGAGTTCTATGACCACGGCTACAACGGCGACGGGCTGCGGTTGGCCGATGGCTCATACAGCGGGCGTCACTTCGACGTGCCCGGCGACAACACCGATCCCGATGGCATCGCCGAGATATTCTCCCAGCCGCTCCACGATCCGCCCGATAACACCTTCAGCCACTTGATGGAGTATGATGTCATCGCCTTCAAGTCCTGCTTTCCCACCAGCAACATCGGGAGCGATGAGCAGTTGGAGGAGTACAAGGGCTACTATCGCTCCGTGCGAGAGCGTATGGTCCAGTATCCGGATAAGATCTTCATCGTCGTCACGCAACCGCCGCAGGTGCCCGGCGCCAGCGATGCGGCTGAGGCGCGGCGTGCCCGTGATCTGGCGGATTGGCTCACTTCCGCCGATTTCCTGGGTGGTTATCCCAATATCTTCACCTTCGATTTCTTCGATCATCTGGCCGGCAGCGATAACTTCCTGCGGCCCGAATATCGCTTCGACAATTACGACGCGCATCCCAACGAGCGGGCCAACGCGGAGATAGCCCCGGAGTTCGTGAGCTTCATCGATCAGGCGATCCAGAGCTATGATTTCAGCGCAGTGCGTCCCACGGCGGCCCCGCCCACGCCCACATCGGTGGAGCCTACCTCGCCGCCGGATGTGGAACCGGAGGAGACGGAGGCCACGGAAGCTCCAGCGCCGACATCCGAGTCGCTGGGGAGCCAAGGCGTGATCGAGGATTTCGAGGCGGAGGCTGGGAACTGGGACGGCAGCGCTGAGACTGGCTCAACCGTCGAGTGTAGCCCCGATGGCGGCAAGGCCCACGATGGGGAGCGGGCATTGCGCATCGCCTACGATGTGGCACCCGATGGCTGGGGGGATTGTGGTCGCTCATTCGAATCACCCCAGGACTGGAGCGCGGGCGCCGGGGTCTCGATGTGGTTCTATGTCGAGGAGATGCCCCAGTGGGTTACGCTGATGCTTTTCTCCGGTGACCCTAATTCCCCAACTCCGTTTGAGGTTGACGTGCCTTTTTCATCCGAGAGCGTGGGTGGTTGGACCCAGATCGGCTTCTCCTGGGAAAACTTCGCGCTGGCCGATTGGGCCGATGGCAGCGGGCTGTCCGAGATCGATCCGACGCGGATGTTGGGCTACGGCTTCAGTTTGGGCGAGGGTGAGGGCGTCATGTGGGTGGATGATGTGCATGTCTCCGCGGGCGCCGCGCCGCCGCCGGTCATTCCCAGTGCAACGCCTGCTGAAGTCCCCGTTGCTACAGCTGAAGGCGCTGCCGAGGAGCCCGCCGATGAGCCCGGAGGTGGATTCTGTCCAGGGGCCGCGCTGGCGTTGCCGTTGCTGGTAGGTTCTGTCTGGTTGGCGAGGCGGCGCAGGTAAACTTCATCCAGCTTTTTCGGATGGGCCTTCTTAGGGGAAGGGAATCCGTGCTCGCTCGGTGTGGGTTGTAATTAGGCGGGTACCACTTTGTGGCTACCCGCCTTTTGCATGCCGTGTGAGCTATTTGACAAAACTTTATTTGTAGATTATAATTTCTAGTAGATAATGATTATCGATAAGAAGGGAACATATGGAAAAGCAGGTAGAGAACGTTATTCAACAATTGCGGGATGAGGGGTATCGATTAACTCCTCAGCGCTTGGCGATCTTGGAGGCTATATCAGCGGATCATTCTCACCCCACGGCGGAAGAGGTCCATCAGCAAGTATCCGCCGATCAGCCTACGCTTAGCTTGGCGACGGTGTACAAGACACTTCACATCTTGGAGGAGCTTGGCGCTGTGACGGAGCTACAGGTGGGTGGGAGCAGCCATTACGAAAGCGCCCCTCAGTTGCACCCTCACTTGATCTGCGTGGAGTGTCACACCATCATCGACCTCCCGCCGGATACAATGATGCCTTTGTCCGAAGAGGTTTTGGATGATGTGGGATTCCATCCGCAGAGATACGAGGTGAATGTCTATGGTCTCTGTTCCCAGTGCCAATAGTGGATGGCAAATGGCCCTTGATAGCTCGTTTTCTATCTGCAGCGAGAGGAGGTTTATGAAACAAACCCTTGGTTGGAGAAAGAGATGACTGAAAAGGAGGGCTTTAGATGGTAAAGGAAGTCGATTCTTGTGTGCAACCTGCAGCGGGACCATTGGTCTCGGAAATGCCAGTAGAGGAGAAAACACTTTCGAAGGAGGGTGTTGTAATGAATACAGCGCGTGTTGGCCAGGAAGCGCCGGACTTTGAGGCATCGGCCTATGTGGCGGGCGAGGGTTTCAAGAACGTGAAGCTGTCGGATTATCGTGGGCAGTGGGTAGTGCTCTGTTTCTACCCCGGCGATTTTACATTTGTTTGACCGACAGAACTGGCGGCAGTTGCCGTCAAGTATCCGGAATTGCAGGACTTGGGCGTTGAGGTGCTATCTGTGAGCGTGGATAGCCGCTTTACGCACAAGATTTGGAACGAGGTGGAGTTATCGAAGATGGTGGAGGGCGGCATTCCCTTCCCGATGCTATCTGACCAGAGTGGGAGCATCGGTAAGGTGTATGGCGTCTACGACGAGGCAGCCGGCGTGAACATTCGCGGGCGCTTTATCATTGACCCCGACGGGGTAGTCCAGGCTATGGAGGTTCTCACCCCACCGGTGGGCCGTAATACCGAAGAATTGTTCCGCCAGGTGCAGGCCTTCCAGCACGTGCGGGAGACAGGCGGCGCGGAGGCGACTCCCTCTGGCTGGACGCCGGGCGCTAAGACTCTCAAGCCTAACCCTGATCTGGCGGGCAAGGTGTGGGAGGTTTGGAAACCCGAGTAATTTAGCGTGGAGTGACCGATGCTTAATTTGGGATGCTGGGCTGAGGTTCGAGCATCGGTCACTTTACCAATTGACAACCTGTGGCTTGTCAAGAACTCCGAAATGAAGTAACATTGGACTTAGTGTCTTGGTCAGATGGCCTTTTGGCTAAAGTGAGGTTTCTGACAATAATGTCGAATAAATCAGCAGTGACAGAGTTAAAGTGTGATCACTGCGGTGAGCTGATCGAAGAGGAGATAGTGCGGCGCGGGGATAAAACGTACTGCTCCGAAGCTTGTGCTTTCGAGGCGACCCGCAGCAAAGATTGTAGTGGGCGAAGCGATTCTATAATCCCGCACGAGGTCGTTGACCCCGCTAAAATATAACTAGGAGGTTAGTATGGGAACTAAAGGACGTGAGATCGTTGGTACGGACTTGGAAGAATTGATCGAGTTGCTTAACAAAGCGCTCGCGGACGAATGGTTGGCCTATTATCAATACTGGATCGGCTCGAAAGTGGCTAAGGGCCCAATGCGTGGGGCGCTCGTCGCCGAGCTCATTGAGCACGCGGATGATGAACTGCGACACGCCGATATGCTGGTCGAGCGCATCCTCCAGTTGGGTGGCACGCCGCTTCTCAGGCCGGAAGATTGGTATGAAGTGACCAACTGCGGATATGAGACGCCTGATCGCCCTTACGTGATGGCTCTGCTGGATCAGAACATCAAGGGCGAGCAATGCGCCATCGAGGTCTATCAGGAGTTAGTCAATATCACCAGGGACAAAGATCCAGTGACATATGAGATCGTCCTTGAAATCCTGACCGATGAGGTCGAGCACGAGGAAGATCTGCAAGCCTTGGTGGAGGATATCGAGTTGATGGGGGGTAATAGATGACATTAGGTGATAAAATTCAGTCAGCCGATTGGAAGAAGGAAAAGCACGTGCCGGTTATCGAATGCCCGGATGAAGTCAAGGCCGGTGAGCTCTTCGAGGTGAAGGTCAGCTTGGGCAAGGAGATCGCTCATCCCAACACGACTGAGCATCACATTCGCTGGATCTCGCTCTACTTCCATCCCGAAGGTGGGAAGTTTACCTACGACGTGGGCCGCTTCGAGTTCAACGCTCACGGCGAATCGGTTCAGGGCCCGAACGAAGGGCCGGTTTACACTCACCATGGGGTTTCTGCCTCGATGAAGGTTGATGAGAGCGGCACGCTGTATGCCACTTCCTATTGCAACATTCACGGGCTTTGGGAAAGCTCCAAGGAAATTAGCGTGACTTAGTAGGTGGGTAATTTGGGGGCGCTTGCTCCCAGCTACCGATCTATCAAAATAATCCGGGGAAAGAAACCAGGTTTTTCAAAAAAGCCTGGTTTCTCGCTTACCTAACCCCAAGTTGTTGAGAGGATACCATAACGTGACACATGAGATTGGATTTGCGCTCTTGCTCTCTGCTCTGGCTGGACTCTCTACGACCATCGGCAGTGTGTTGGCCCTGTTCACGCGCGAGCCAGGCCCGCGATTGATGACCGTGACGCTGGGCTTTTCCGGTGGGGTGATGATTCTAGTTTCCTTCGTCGAGTTGTTGGCCCACGGGATCGAGGCGATTGGGTTCGCGTCAGCCAACTTGGCCTTCTTCGGTGGCATGCTGGTGATGTTCTTGATCGATGCTCTAATCCCGCATGATTATATGGCCGAACACCACCACACTGAAGTAGAGGATAGGGCCGATGAGGACGCTCAAGAGCTCTCTATGAAGAGCCGTTTGCTCAAGGCCGGGCTCTTTGTGGCGCTGGGGCTGGGGATACACAATTTCCCCGAGGGTATGGCATCCTTCGCCACCACGCTGAGCGATCCTCAGTTGGGTATCGCCATCGCCGTCGCCATCGCTATTCATAACATCCCGGAGGGATTGGCCGTCTCGGCCCCGGTCTATGCTGCGACGGGCAGCCGGACTAAAGCTTTCTGGTGGTCCTTCCTCTCCGGCGTGGCCGAGCCTGCGGGTGCCCTGTTGGCCGCCCTTGTCCTGATGCCTTTCTTGAATGGCTCGGTTTTGGGGTGGTTGCTTTCAGCGGTGGCTGGCATTATGGTTTTCATCGCCGTCGATGAGCTAATGCCCGTCTCACGCGCTTATGAGGAGGAACATCTGAGTATCGTGGGCATTGTGGCGGGGATGGCCGTGATGTCCTTCAGCCTGTGGCTGCTGAAATGAGCTACTGAAGTGAACGGAAAGCGCCAGGGTGGATTTCCCATCCTGGCGCTTTTTTGTCGCTT
>CAZDYW010000090.1:0-8692 GCA_964509655.1 uncultured Anaerolineales bacterium | reverse complement strand
CATATAGCAGCAGCGGTGATCGTTGGTGCACTCTTTGGCTGGGGCTTCTGGAGACAGGACTGGCGCACAGAACCGACGCCAGCGCGGTGATCCTGTCGGTGATCATCCTGGCAGGCAGCGTGACGTTGGCCTGGTGGTGGATGCGGAACTGGAGGCAGTTCGTGTGACTGACGTCTACTGCGACTGTACTGGCTCCCCGCCGTGGCCGCCGATGATGCGCCTCCACGCTGGTGGGCCGAACCGCTACTACCTCTGCCGCAAGTGCGGCACTGTGCTTGAGGATGTCTACCGCGACGGTGGAATTGTAGCCCATCGCTGGCACGACTATCCAGACGGCGCGTTGCCCGAAAGCGTGAGAGAAGAAGCCACCTCCATCCTGAACACTCCCCACAGCGAACAACTGGGGCTCTGGGACGATCCCCTCGATGAGCAAAGCCAACCTCACAGCGATATTAGAACACCCGTTCTATACCCCAAGGCGAGTTGACAGGTTCTCTGAACAGCAGTAAAATTCCTTCTGATTATTAAATTAAATCAGAATTGAAAGCGCCACAAGATCAATGGACAAAGCACTACTAACCCGAAAGACCGAAGACGTACTCGCCATACGCTCGGAGATAGGCCAAGCCGCCAACGAAGCTGCCGCCCGCTCCACCTTCGCTAACTACCGCAGCCGTAGGGCCGAGAGCACCGTCCGCAGGCAAGACGCAGCGCTGGATCTATTCAGCGAATACTTGGCCCAGGCCAACGACGGCAGCGCCCCGGCCGGTGAGTCACTGGCCACCAAGCCCGCCGCTTGGCGCGGCGTAACCTGGGGTCTGGTCGAGGGGTTCGTCAAGTGGCTCTTGCTACAAGGCTACGCCGTAAGCACGGTCAACGTCAGACTAAGCACGATCAAGACCTACGGCGAGCTGGCCACCAAGGCCGGGGCCTTGAGCGCACAGGAACTGGCGATGATCCGGATGGTCAGCGGCTACAGCCGCAAGGAGGCCAAGCGCATAGACGAACACCGCGAAGCCGCCGACATCCCGACGCGCCTGGGCGACAAGAAGGCTGAGCCCATTGTGCTCACCAAAGCTCAAGCCGACGCACTGCGAGAACAGCCGGACACGCCCCAGGGCCGCCGCGATGAACTGCTGATCCGCCTAATGCTGGATCTTGGCCTGCGCTGCGGCGAGGTGGCGGGGTTGACCGTGGGCGACGTCGATCTGGATAAAGGCGAGCTGCGCTTCTACCGCCCGAAGGTGGACAAGGTGCAAAGACATCGCTTCGGAGATGGCCTGAGTGACATCGTGGAGACTTACATACGGCACGACGCGCTGGCCGTCGGCCCGCTCCTGCGCGGCAGCCGGAAGGATGGTAGTCTGGACAGCGCCGGAATGACTGAGCGGGCCATCACGGAACGGGTGCGCTGTTTAGGCGAGCGGATCGGCGTCGAGGGCCTCAGCGCCCACGACCTGCGGCACACCTGGGCCACGCACGCCGCCCGCGCTGGCACGCCGCTGGATCGCTTACAGGACGCCGGGGGCTGGGCCAGCCCGGCCATGCCGCTGAGGTACATTGAGGCTGCGAAGATCGCGAATGAGGGCGTGAGGTTGGGGTAAGGGCTTCCATCTACTATCCCAGTAAAGCTCCCACCCAGCCAGTCCCTTCCCCTCTACCCACTGCAACGCCTACCCTACCACCACAGACTTCTCCTTTCCCCACCTCCCCACAACAATTCCAATCTCAGTCCAAGTTGACACAAAACCAACATTATTGTAAACTTGAGGTAACACCAAGCGCCGTCTTACCACACCAGGAGGGACGCTGTGGACTTAACCGAGAGGATAGACTTGCTCTTCCAAAAGATCACCAAACCAGGTGGCCAGGAATACAGCTACCGGGAGATCGCGGAACGGACCGGCAACACTATCTCGGCCACCACAATCTGGAAGCTACGCGCAGGTCAGACACACAATCCCAAACAAGAAACTCTGCAGGCCTTGAGCCGGGCATTCGAGGTGCCAACCAGCTTCTTCTTCGACGCATCTATTTCGCCGAAGGACTTACCAGGATACCGACAACAATACAGTGAAGAGAAACTCCTGGATCAAATCGCACTCAGGTCACACCATTTGAACGAAGAGAGCAAACAAGCTGTCCTCGACATGATCAACCACGTTGTAAAAATCCAGCAAGGGGGGGAACGTGGGTGGGAACCTCAAAACGCGCATGCGAGAGCTGCTGAATGAGATAGACTACGACTTCACAGATTTTACCATCGAGGGGTTCGCACGCTGGCTAGAGGCCCGGAGAGGGAGAAAGATCGTCTTTCTCCCGTGGACAATGCCATCACCTGGCTTCACCACGAACTACAGAACATACCACCATCATCCAGCCTAGAGCAGGTAACAGCGGACTGTCGCAGACTAGGAAGACAACTGATGGCGGCTCGGTGATCAAGCTATCCTATTACCTGAAGCTGTTTAGAGCCTACCTAATCGCCAGACAGTTCCGCGCCCAATACGAGCATGCAAAACGAGACGTCAAGTATCATCCACAGCTACCCCCGGCATTAGACGTCTACTCGCCAGCCACAGGCACGGATCACCCGGTGCTGATCTTTGTACACGGAGGGGGATGGAGCAACTTGCAAGGAGCTCTTCGCTCCAGTGGCTATGAAGTTACTACCGGGGATGGTAGTAGTCATACCAGACTACACGCTCTACCCCAACGCAGGATACGAGCAGATGACGCAGGAAGTAGCCGCTGCACTGACCTGGACGCTGGAGAATATACATCAGTACGGCGGGGATCCAGAGCGGGTGGTGATCGCCGGTCACTCGTCAGGAGGACACTTGGTAGGACTGACCGTGATGGACCCACGATTCTTGGGCGAGCTGGGACACAAAAGCGATGAGGTCTGCGGAATGATAGGCCTGAGCACAGGCTACGACATTCACGCTCAATACGCCTATGAGCAGTCCAAAAACGGTACCGGCGATACGCATTTGATGAAGACAATGGTAGGGGTGATGGGAGGGAAGGAGAACTTCTCGAAAGCATCTCCCATCAACTACACCCGGTCAGCGCTGCCGAACACGCTGCTGATCCACGGGGATGCGGATCAAACAGTGCCCATCACTCAGGCTTTAGAGTTCCGCAAGGCAATGCAAAACGCAGGCGCAAAATGCGAACTGAAGATCTATCCCGATCAAGGCCATAGTGAGATACTCTTCAATGCCCTGATGGAGCAAAAATCACAGATCGTAACTGATCTGTCAGCCTTTGTGCATCGCTGTACACAGAATAATAGCTAACGCACAAGGCCGCCTCACTGTTTGCCGGCAGGTGGCGGCCTTGTTCAAGGGGACGAGGTGACCTCGTACTGCACACACCCTACCAAATTAAGGTCCCTCTCACCCCCTATTATACCATACACTTTACAAATTCAAAGGGGGAAAAATGGACGCATCACAGTACCGCCTCGACATCCGCTTCGATGACGAGCTCCTCGATGCCGGATTCACCGCGATCCCCAACCTACTTCTACAACATTACGGCGACCTGGGATTATCAGACGCAGAGCTGACGTGGGTGATCCACTTACTACGCTTCAAATGGAGCAAAGCAGCTCCACACCCCAAGCAAAAGAACATCCCAATGGCCTGCTCGGAAGAGACAAAACGCCGCTACGCGCACCACCTGCGCAAAGCCGGTTTGCTCTTCACCCGCCGCATCTACCACACCACAAAGACCGCTCCCCGAGCTGGACTTGTAGGCAAAGTGAGATCGCTCGAATACTACCTCGATACCCTATTCCATAACATAATCCGGGTGAGCGAGCACCTATCAGCAGGTAAGCCCCTGTCGGAGTTCGTCGTCGAGTTACCCTACGGAGTTGTCCGCAAGGTAGCCACCAGTTTTTACCACGACGTCCCCGATGATATCCAGAGCGCCTGTGAGCACCATATCATCTCTCGCAGTGACGAACCTCTTCTCCTTTTCCCGACCCCTACAAATTGTAGTGGTAGCTCTACCCCTACAAATTGTAGTGGTAGCCCGACCCCTACAAATTGTAGTGGTAGCTCTACCCCTACAAACTCTAGTGCTAGAAAAACAGGGAGGCAGAAAGAAGACTCATGTAGTAAAGAAGATACAAAAGAGACTAAAAAAGAAGAAGAAAGCAAGAAAGAAAAAGAAACAATACCTACTCCTGTTTCCATCTCCAGGCAATTACTCTCGAATTTTGGCATCAACGATCCAGCCCTAACTGAGTTATCCGAAGAACCTTCCGGTACCATCCGTGGCTGGCTGATGTACCTCAAAACACAGGACTTCGAGGGAAAACAGGGTTACCTGATTAATCGACTCCGCAGTGACCAATTACCCCCCCCACCATTTTTGAGACTCGGTTCGCTCACAGATGATCAAATCAAAGTGATTGAGGAAACAGCCAAAGAGAGGAAATGGACAGCTCGGTGGGATATGGAAGCATTAGCCGAAGCTGATGTTGACGAGGATACCGCCGAGATGTGGTATGAGCATTTTGGGGAGTAATACAAACGCTATCAGGAACTTGCAAGAACTTGATTCTTGTTGACACCTCTAACTTAGCCCGGCAATGCCGGGCTAAGTGTTTTTCAGGCTTGACCTTTGATTTGACAAATATCTGCGCTAGCGTATAATTTAATTGTGAGCGCAGAAAAGAGACAACTGCAATTCACTCCTTTGAGATGTTTAGACGAACAAAAAAAGAAGCGGTCAGGAGGAAAGCCTGACCGCTCCACAGACAGTAATCCCAGCTCTAGACCAAGATGACTGTCCCTTCGTCAAAATTCTATCACGAAAAACACGGGGGGACAAGATGTCAGAACCAATTCCGGAAGGATGGATCACCACGGCGGAAGCTGAAGAGATCAGCGAGTATACACGAGCTCATCTCCGCTATCTGGCCAGCTCGGGCAGGATAGAGGCAATGAAGGTGGGTGATCGGCTGTGGTTGATCAACAAGAGGAGTTTGCTCAAATACCAAGCCAATGTGAGACCTGGCCGCCCTCGGAAGGAAACTGAAGGTGGACAGCACCAGTCGCAGTCGGCTCGGCCTGAAAACCGCTAATGAGGAGGAGAGATGACCGTTTTAGCAGTCGCAAACCAGAAAGGCGGAACTGGTAAAACCACCACTGCCGTCACGATAGGACATAAACTGGCACTGGACGGTTACCGTGTGCTACTGGCAGATACTGACCCCCAAGGCCACATCCCAGCCGCCTTGGGAATGGATAAGGCACCAGGTATATCTCAGTTGGTGGATTGGTATAGAGGTAAGGCTGAGGAGCCATTGATCGTCAATGCTCGTCCTCGCCTCGATGTTATCCCCAGCGACGCCAGCACCAGCGAAGCGAAAGAGACGCTAAGCGGGATGCCCTTCAGCGAGGATTTTCTGGACAGGGCATTAGACGATCTGGGAACCAACTACGACGTTGTGATCATTGACTGTGCTCCCTCGGTCGATGTCCTGCATAGATCCGCAGTGGTGTCAGCGGACTGGCTAATCGTTCCTACCAAACTAGACTTCCTCGCCGTCGATGGCGTCAACGAGGTGATCCTGTTTCTGGAAAAGGTAAAGAGATTCCGGCCACAAGTCGCGTCCTTGCTGGGCATTCTCCCGACCTTCTACGACCGCCGCACGAGAGAGACTATGGAGCAACTGAGATCCTTGGTGAACACTTTCGGTGAACTCGTGCTCCCGCCAATTCCAATCGACGTTAAATTGAGGGAGGCCCCTGCATTCGGTCGAACAGTTTGGGAGTATGCTCCTGAGACTAGAAGCGTGATCGGTATCAGCGCTGCGAAGGGCAAAACTTACGGCGGATACGAAGCGTTTGTGGAATACGTCAGGGGGAAAGCACTGTGACAACCGCACGAAGGCAAGCAGTCGGGAAAGACGCTAGAACTGCCCTGGAAGACCTGCAAAGATTAGAGAGGGAGCGCCACCTTTCAAAGGAAGAGCGGGAAAGAAAAAAGCGCGAGGCAGAACGGGTACGTGGACGTTATGACATTCCCCGCGCCGTCAAGGAGGGGATTGAGGAGATAGCCAATACGCTAGGGCTATCCGCCAGCGCCGTCGCCGGAGCTTTCTTGGCCGACTCGCTGAGGCGTTACCGTGACGGCGAGAGTACTCTCCAAACCCTGAAGAAGATCCCCAGCCCTTCTCCCCTGTACGATTTCAAGGTCGAGGAATCTGAGATACTGAAGGTATTGCATGGCAAGAGGCCGCTTTAGGGTCTAGCGGTGAGCGGTTTAGTCTCCCAATGGGGCCGTTCAATGGACACCTTCAACGGCCACGTTAAAAAAGCAAGGTGTCCGTTCAACGGGGCCGTTCAATGGGGCCGTTTGGACTGCGAGAGTGACGTTTTAAGACGTTTTTGGGCAATAAATGGGTAAAAATATATTATCAAGAAAAAGGCCCTTTTAGGGCCTCTAGAAGCGTTTAGACAGGAAGCCCCCAGGGTGTTGGAGCACCCCAGGGGCAGTTGGAGACGGGCGGAGGCGCTCACCTCTCCCGCCCCCAATGAAGTATAACACAAAAAGGGAGGCGCTCAAATGTTGTTCGCAGCAGTTGAACTTTTACAGACTCTATATGCAGCGTGGAACGCCGCTGACCTGTGGCGGCGGTTGCAGGCGTGGTGGTATGTCGTGACCCATCAGGACCTGATCGACGCGCCACCTCCATCAAGGGGGGTGGCGCGATGACCGGAATGCGCGACAAGCTAGAATTCCAGGCTGACCGCATCGAAACGGTGCTGGCGATGTACAAAGTACAGGCCCGCGTCACCGGAGGCACAGTCACTCCTCGTCTGGTGCGTTTCAACGTGCTGCCCGCGGTGGGCTCCAAAATCTCCAAGATCAGACGGTTGAATGAGGAGCTAGCCGCTGCATTGGACGCGCCCGATTGTCGCATCCAGAGGCGCGGAGCGGCCATCGACGTCGAGATTCCGCGCGATGACCCGCAGCCGGTGCGCCTCTTGCCCTTCCACCGGCAGCTCCAGAGTGAGAACATCCCGCCCGCGACCGCCACGCTGGGATTGGCAGATGATGGCACCCCGCTGCTGATCCGCTTGCCCAGCCCTGATGTGGCTCACATCTTGGTCGCAGGTACGACCGGTTCTGGCAAGACCGTGCTGCTGCAAGCGATGATCCTCAGCCTGGCGATGCTGAACCGGCCGGACGAGACGACGCTGGTGCTGATCGATCCGAAGGGTAGCGCCTTCGCTCCCTTCGAGACACTGTCCCATCTAGCCCGCCCCGTGATCCGCGATGCAGCGGAGGCGACGGAGGCGCTGGAGAGCGCAGTGCGGCTGATGGAACGGCGGCAAGGTGGAGAAAGGCCATACGTGATCCTGGTGATCGACGAGCTGGCCGATCTGCTGATGGTGGGCGGGAAGGGTGTCCAGGAGCCGCTGACGCGCTTGCTCCAGCGGGGGCGCGGGGTCGGGATCCACGTGGTCGCGGCGACGCAAAAGCCCACAGCGGCGGTGCTGGGCTCGCTGATGAAGGCCAATTTCCCCGTGCGGCTGGTGGGGCGCGTGACCAGCGCCACCGACGCCCGCGTCGCCGCTGGCTGGAGTGGCACCGGCGCCGAGCGGCTGCAAGGGCGCGGCGATTTCATCGCTGTGGCGGAGGGGCGCTTGATGCGTTTCCAGGCCGCGCACGTGACGGGGGAAGAGATTCGATCTGTGCTCGAAGATCGGGGATGGAACGGATCGCCTCTGCTCGCTGAATCATCTGACAATGGTAGGGAGCCTGAACCCTCATCAATGCAGGTGGCCACCATCAGCCTCCCGGACGCTCCAGAGCCGCCGGAGCCAGAGCGCGATCAGGTGGAGGAACTGGCCCAGCGCCTGGCCCCGTGGTGGCGCGAACACGGCGGGGAATGGGGTGCCAAGACCGCAGCGGTGCATTATCTCTTTGGCGAGGACGCCCCCGCCGGCGGGCACTTCTGGGACCTGACGATGGAGGCCATCGAACGGCTGGAGGCTGATCTTGTTTCTACCTCTACCGCGACCGAAAGCCCTGCCGGGCCGCAGCCGGACTGGGCAGAGGCTTTTCTGGAGTGGGTAGAAGTAGAAAGTCGGAGGTGACAATGCGCGAGGCTTACTACTCACCTGAGTATTCCGGACAGAGGAGGTCCAGCACAGTCAAGCAGAAGCTCAATCGGCTGCTAGCTTTTCTTGGTCTTTGCGTTATCATAGCTGTGGCGGTGGCCACCTACGTGCTGTTGAACCGGCTATCCGACCAGGTGCTGACCGTGATCGCCACCATCGGATGCGCCGCTGGCGTGGCGCTTCCCGGCACGCTCCTGGCCGTGATGGTGCTCCTCAACCGCGTTCAGGCCGACGCCCGCCGCCGGGCCGAGACGCAGACCCAACGCCCACAAGTCACCCAGCCGATGATCATCCCCCCGGTGCAGTTCCCGCCGCAGCTGCGAGAGCAAGAGCGCCCACCGGCGACCTGGGAGCAAGCACCGCAGCGCCGACGGTTTGTTGTGGTAGGGGATGAGAGTGATGGGTGGGGAGAATGATGACACTCGCGACATTTATCACATTCAGAGTGTTGCATAACTCTTTTCAACTATCTGACCAACGTCGTGTACTTAACAATTCAGCATTGAGCATGTACAATGGGATATCTCGACGTAACAAGGAGG
>CAZDYW010000089.1:3157-8751 GCA_964509655.1 uncultured Anaerolineales bacterium | reverse complement strand
TCTTGACAATTCCTTCCCGTTGCGTATAATTATGACCCTGGTCAACTTTGTGCTGTGGTCACAAATGCAGGAGGAATGATGAAGCGAAGGGCAGTTTATATTATTTTGGGCCTTCTCGTCGTCGCAGCAGTGGGCGGCGTTTTTGTATGGCAATCACAATCGAAGGGAGACGAGCCGGAGATTTCCCGTTCCACCACCGTCGAGCGGGGCGACCTGAGCGTGGCCGTCTCCGCCAGCGGGAAGATCAAACCAGAGCAACGTGTCAATTTGGCCTTTGAAGTACCCAATCGCGTGGCCGAAGTGCTGGTCGAGGTGGCAGATGAGGTCAAGGCCGGCGACCTGTTGGCCCGCTTGGATACGCGCTCCCTTGAACTCCAGGTCGAGCAGTCCAAAGCGGCTCTGTCAGCGGCCCAAGCGCAACTGGCGCAGGTGAAGGCCGGCCCTCGCCCCGGTGAGGTCGAGCAAGCCGAGGCCAACCTGCGCGCCGCCGAGGCCGGCCTCAACGCCGCCGCCGCTAACCGTGACCAGGTCAAGGGCGGTCCCACCGAGGCTCAGATAGCTGCCGCCGAAGCCCAGGTAGCAGCGGCGAACACGGAGCGAGAACTGGCCCAGGACGCTTACGATGACATCAAAGAGGATGGAACGCAGAAGGAACAGGCGAACTACGATCTCTACACCGCCAAGAAAAAACTGACCGCCGCCCAGGCCGAGCTCGACCGCTTGCTTGCGGGGGCGGATACCGAGGAACTCCGCGCTGCCAACGCCGATGTCTGGGCCGCCTCTGCACAGCGCGACGCGGCCCAAGCCCAACTCGATCTGGTGCTGGCTGGCCCCACCGAGGAGGACATCGCCGACGCCGAGGCCCAGGTCGCGCAGGCCCAGGCCGCGCTGGAGCTGGCCGAACTTTCGCTGGAACGCGCCACACTGGAAGCGCCATTCGACGGCGTCGTCTCTGAGGTCAACATCAAGGCCGGCGAGATGGCCCCGACCGGACGCCCGGCCATCGTGCTGCTCGATCCCCAGAGCTTCCACATCACCATCAGCGTGGACGAGATGGACGTGGCCCAACTTTCGGAGGGACAATCCGCCGAAGTGGTGCCCGACGCGCTCCCGGATACCATCATCACGGGCGCCGTCGAGAGTATCGCGCCCATCGCCACGCTCGAAGGGGGCGTGGTGGCCTACGATGTCGTCATCGCGCTGGCGCCTACCGAGGCGCCCATCCGCACCGATATGACGGCCAACACGACCATCTGGGTGAAGGAACTGACCGATGTGCTGAAGATTCCCACCTGGGTGGTGCGCGTGGATCGGGACACTGGCCAGACCTACGTCCACCGTCGCGCAGGGCAGCAGATCGAGCGCGTGGATGTGGAACTGGGAGTGCGCTACGAGGGCGCCGTTCAGGTGCTTGATGGCCTCTCCGAGGGCGACGAATTGGTCTGGCTTGACCAACCGGCCTTCGACTTTGGGGAGCGGTAGATGTCTTCTCAGTATAGCAAGGCGGCTCCCACGCCGCCGGGTTTTTGAGAGGATAGGGGAGAGGTTTTGATGAGAAAAACGATTACTTACGTGATTTTGGCCCTGATAGTAGTCGCGGCCATCGTCGCGGTGGTGATGTGGCAAACCCAATCGCCCGCCTCGTCGGCGGAAGAGGAGATACGCTCCGCCGTAGTCGAGCGTGGCCCGATGGAGGTGGTTATCACGGTCAGCGGACACGTCAATCCTAGCGAGCGCGTAGGGCTCTCCTTCGAGCAATCGGGCCGCGTGGGCGATGTGGCCGTGGAGGTCGGAGATCGAGTCGAGGCCGGCGATGTGTTGGCGAGCCTAGATACCGATCGGCCCGCGCTCCAGGTGAAGCAGGCCGAGGCCACCCTGGCTTCCGCCCAGGCCCAATTGGCGAAGCTCAAGGCCGGGCCCCGCGCCGAGGAAGTCGAAGCGGCGGAGGCAAATCTCGAAGCCGCCGATGCACAAGTGAGCGCTGCGGCTGCCAATCGAGATCAACTTGAGGGCGGCCCTGATGAGGCGCAGATCGCTTCCGCCGAGGCCAATCTGGCCTCCTCGCTCACGCAGCAGAAGAAGGCCAAGGATTGGCACGATGCGACTATGAAGTGCTTCGACATCGACCGCACCTTCACGCTACCCGATGGCAGCACTGAGAGAGTCAATAAGACCATCTGCCCCCTGCTCGGCATCCCAGAGGAACAAGCTCGCTACAACCTCGAGGCCGCCGAAGCAGGGCTGGAGGCCGCTCAAGCTAGCCTCGAAGAGGTGCAAGCCGGCGCCGATGAAGATCAACTCCGCGCCCTGCGTGCTAATGTCTCGGCCGCCGCCGCGCAGCGTGACGCGACCCAGGCTCAGCTCGATCTGCTGCTAGAAGGTCCCACCGATGAGCAGATCGCCGCCGTCGAGGCCCAGGTCGAACAGGCCCGCGTCGCGCTGGAGCAGGCACGACTCTCGCTGGAGCAATCCACCTTGGAGGCTCCCGTCGACGGCATCGTAGCACGTGTCGATCTCACGACCGGGGAGATGACCACGGCGGGATTGCCCGTCATTACGTTGATCGACGTCTCCAGTTACCGCGTCTCCGTCAGCGTGGACGAGATGGATGTGGGGCAGATCGAAAAAGGACAGGCGGTCGATGTGGAATTTGACGCACTTCCGGGCGTGGTCGTCCCTGGCGACATCACGCGCATCGCGCCAGCCGCCGAGCTGAACGGCGGGGTGGTCGCTTACGATGTCATCATCACCCTATCCCCGACCGACGAGCCCATCCGCGCCGACATGACGGCCAACGCGACCATATTGGTAGAGGAACTGCCCGACGCATTGAAGATCCCCACCTGGGCCGTGCGCGTTGATCGCGACACTGGACAGACTTACGTCCATCGGCAAGCGGGCGAAAAGATCGAGCGTGTGGACGTCGAACTGGGCGCCCGAGACGAGGGAACCGTTCAGGTGATCAGCGGCCTCTCCGAGGGTGATAAAATCGTCCGACTTCCCGAAGAAGAGACCTTCCAATTCGAACGCCCGTAGGCCAAACTTGCAACTTGCAACCTGCAACCTGCAACCTACAACTTGAAACAAAAATGGAACCAGTTATAGAGTTAAAAGACATCACAAAAGTTTATCAGATGGGCGAGGTGAAAGTGCATGCGCTGCGCGGCGTCTCGCTGGAGGTGGATCGGGACGAGATCATGACCATCATGGGCCCCTCCGGCTCCGGCAAATCCACTATGATGAACATCATCGGTTGCCTGGATCAGCCCTCATCCGGCACCTACCTTTTGGAGGGCGAGGATGTCAGCCGCCTTCACGATGACCAACTGGCCGCCATCCGCAACCGCCGCATCGGATTCGTCTTCCAGACCTTCAATCTCCTGGCCCGTACCACAGCGCTCGAAAATGTGATGCTGCCCTTGATCTACGCCGGCGTGGGGCGGGGGGAGCGCCGCGAGCGTGCGCGGGAGGCATTGGAGACGGTCGGCCTGGGCCATCGACTGGATCATCTGCCGACGGAGCTCTCCGGCGGTCAGCAACAGCGCGTGGCCATCGCGCGGGCGCTGGTGAGCAACCCTTCTATCATATTGGCCGACGAGCCGACCGGGAACCTGGACAGCAAATCGGGCGAGGAAGTGATGGCAGTGCTACAGGGCCTCAACCGCGAGCGCGGCATCCTGGTGGTGCTGGTGACTCACGATCCTATGATAGCGCAGCACACGGAGCGCATCATTCATCTGCACGACGGGGAGATCACGCACAATGAGACAGTGGCGGAGCCTCTCGTGGCAAAGCCGGGAGGCGGTGGAGCATGAAATTTCTGGAGAGCGTGCGCATAGCATTCCGCGCATTGGCGGCCAACAAAATGCGGGCGGCCCTGACAATGCTGGGCATCATCATCGGCGTCGGCGCGGTCATCACTCTGATGTCGGCCGGTGAGGGCGTCTCCGTCTACATCGAGGAACGCTTCCAGGGCATCGGCTCCAACCTGCTCTTCGTCCTGCCCGGATCGGAGGAGGAGGCATTTTCGGGACCGCCAGGAATGTCGGTGGGCGGCGCAGTGTTGACCAACGACGACGCGGAGGCCTTGCGCGATCCCGTCCGCGCCCCCGACGTGGTGGCCGTCGCCCCCTCCGTATCGAACGCGACCGTCGTCGCCACCACAAAGGAGGACATGTTCACCCAGGTGGATGGCGTCACCCCGGATTATGCGCAGGTGCGCAACTGGTTCCCGGAGGCGGGCGCTTTCATCAGTCAGGTCGATTTGGACAGCCAAGCGCGGATCGCCGTGCTCGGCCAGACGGTCGTGGAGGAGCTTTTCCCCGATAACCCCTACCCGCTGGGCCAGATGGTGAAGATCAATGACATTCCCTTCCGCGTCGTCGGCGTGATGGAGGAGAAGGGAGGTTCCAGCTTCGGCGACGAGGACGATGTGGTCTTCGTCCCGCTGACGACGGCTCAGGCGCGGCTCTTTTCCTCCCGCAGCCGGTCGGGTGAGTACACGGTCTCCGCCATCCTGATCCAGGCGCTGAGCGAAGATCGCATGGACGCGGCTTCGGAGCAGATCGCGATGATCCTGCGCGAGCAGCACGAGATCGATTTCAGCGATGAGGATGATTTCTCCATCGTCAGTCAGGCCGACATCATCGACGTCTTCGGCGAGATCACGGGGGTGCTGACCATTTTCCTCGGCGCCATCGCGGGCATCAGCCTGTTGGTCGGCGGCATCGGGATTATGAACATCATGCTGGTCTCGGTGACGGAGCGCACGCGGGAGATCGGGTTGCGCAAGGCGGTCGGGGCGCGGCGGCGGGACATCCTCTGGCAGTTCCTGCTGGAGGCGATGACGCTCTCCGTGATCGGGGGGCTGGTGGGCATTGGGCTGGGCGCGTTGGGCGCGACCATCATCTCACAGCTGATCGATGGCTTCAGCGCCGTCGTCACGCCCCAGTCAGTCCTGCTGGCGACGACCTTCTCCGCAGCGGTGGGTTTGGTATTCGGCGTCTACCCGGCGCGGCGGGCCTCGCTCCTGAACCCCATCGACGCGCTGCGGTATGAGTGAGGTAAAAGTGAGTCAGACGGCGGAAAGTTCAAGCCGGGAGCGTTTGTGGGCCAACTTGGCCTTGTTGCTGGTGGCGGCGGTTTGGGGCAGCGCATTCGTGGCCCAGCGGCTGGGGCTGGAAAAGATGGGTCCCTTCGCTTTCAACGCCGTGCGCTTCGCGGTGGGCGCTCTGGTTCTGCTGCCCATCCACTGGGCCCGCTCGCGGGCGAGCAAGGCGAATGGAGAAAGCCAAAAATTTCTTTCACTCCGCTCCGGTGAACTGCGCGGCGGGTTACTGCTGGGATTACTGCTCTTCGCCGGAGCCTCATTCCAGCAGATCGGGCTGATCTACACCACCGCAGGCAAGGCCGGTTTCATCACCGGATTGTACATCGTCATCGTGCCGCTGCTCCTGGCGCTGGTCTGGCGAGAGCGGGTGGAATGGAGCAGTTGGCTGGGAGCGGGGCTGGCCCTCGTGGGGCTGTTCCTGCTCAGCCAACAGGAACTTGGCGGGCTGGGCGACCACAAGGGATCGCCCCTACTAGGGCTGGGC
>CAZDYW010000089.1:0-3057 GCA_964509655.1 uncultured Anaerolineales bacterium | reverse complement strand
GGGCTGGGCGACCACAAGGGATCGCCCCTACTAGGGCTGGGCTTTCAATTGGCTCCAGGGGACGGGTGGGTGCTGGCCGGTGCGCTGGTGTGGGCCTTGCACGTCATCGCCATCGGGCGGATCGCGCCGGGGCGGAATCCCCTCCGCTTGGCGATGATCCAATATACCGTCTGCTTCCTGCTCAGCATGCCCATAGCGCTGGTGCTGGAACCGGGGACTTGGGCCGGCATATTTCTGGCGGCCCCGGCGCTTTTATACACCGGCTTGCTCTCCACCGGACTGGGCTACACCGGTCAGGTCATCGCCCAGCGACACACCACCCCCACGCACGCGGCCATCATCCTCAGTCTGGAGTCGGTATTCGCCGCGCTCGCCGGCTGGCTCTTCCTGGAGGAGATGTTGAGCGTGCAGCAGTTGATCGGCTGCGGGTTGATGTTGGCGGGGATGTTGCTGGCGCAGGTGCGGGTGAAACGTAAGACCTAAAGAAACCAGGTTTTTTCGCCCGGCGAGGCTATCCTGCTACGACGGAATGCCTCAAAAAGCGAGAAATTCGTTTGTTTCGATTGGTAAAAACCTGGTTTCTCCGTGAAACGTGAGACGTAATTGTTCTGCAATTCAGGAGGCAGGATTATGAATATAGGCATACCAAAGGAACGCAGGGACCTTGAACAACGTGTGGGCCTGACGCCCTACGGGGTGGATCTGCTCACCCGCGCCGGTCATATCTGTTACGTCGAGACGGAGGCCGGTCTGGGATCTGGTTTCACCGATTACCATTATGAGCGTGCCGGTGGACACATCGTCTATTCCGGCGCGGAGGCTTACGGTCGGGCCGATCTGGTGCTCAAGGCGGTGCGGCCCACCGAGGAGGAGATGGAATGGCTGCGCGAGGGACAGATCATCGCCGGTTTTCTGCACCTGGCCGCCGCCCGTCATCACAAGATCGATTTGCTGCTGGAGAAGAAGATCACGGCCATCGCTTATGAGACCATCGAGTTGGCGGATGGGACGCTGCCGGTGCTGCGCCCGATGAGCGAGGTGGCCGGCCGTATGGCGCCCCAGTTGGCCGCCACTTTCCTGCAAAGCAGTTATGGCGGCCGCGGCGTGCTCCTCAGTGGGGTGCCCGGCATCCCCCCGGCGCGGGTCGTCATCGTGGGCGCTGGCGTATTGGGCTCCAACGCCGCCCGCAATTTCCTGGGGCTGGGAGCCGATGTCTACGTCCTCGACCACGATCAGGAGAAACTGCGCCAGATCGATCAGCAGTTTGGCTGTCAGGTCTCCACGATGGTCTCCTATCCCTTCAACATCGCCCGCGTGGCCCGCTTCGCCGAAGTGATGATCGGCGCGATCTTGACGCCAGGGGCCAAGGTGCCCACCATCATCACCCGCAAGATGGTGCGCTCGATGAAGCCCGGCGCGGTCATTCTCGATTTCAGCATCGATCAGGGCGGATGTGTGGAGACCAGCCGTCCAACCACGCTGCGCGATCCCGTCTTCGTCGAGGATGACGTGGTTCACTACTGCGTCCCCAACGTGCCCGGCGCGGTTCCGCGCACTGCGACTCATGCCTTCAACAACGCCATCTGGCCCTACATCCGCCGCATCGCCGAGGCGGGCCTGGATGAGACGCTGGAAGAAATGCCGGCCTTGCAGGCGGGGCTCGCCACCAAAGATGGCGAGATCGTGAGTGAGCCGCTGGCAGCAGTTTGGAAGACGGCTGAGGTTTCGGCCACGGAGGAGTAATTATGAGTTGGATGGAAACGTATGAGAGCAAGGTCACGACGGCCCAGGAAGCCATAGCGCAAGGGGTCAAATCGGGCGACCGGATCTTCCTCACCGGTAACTGTAGCGTTCCGCAGCGCTTGATGGCAGCATTGGTCGACCGCGCCCCTGAGCTAGAGGATATCGAGATTTGCCACGCGCTCACTCTGGGATCGAGCGACTACGTCTCACCGGAGATGGAGGGCCACATCCGCGCTAATTCCCTCTTCATCGGCCCCAACGTGCGCAAGGCGGTGCAGGAAGGCCGCGCCGATTTCACGCCCGTGTTGCTCTCCGAGTTCACGCTGCTTTTCAAGGAAAACGTGTTGCCGTTGGATGTGGCCTTCGTCCATCTTTCGCCCCCCGACGAGCACGGTTTCTGCTCCTATGGCATCGAGACTGGCTTGACTAAATCGCCGGCCGAATCGGCCCGCGTGATCATCGCCGAGGTCAACGAGAACATGCCGCGCTGTCTGGGCGATTCCTTCATCCACGTCAGTCGCCTGGATTACATCGTGCCGGTCGATTATCCCCTCTTGGAGCTGCCGATGACGAAAGGCGGCCTTTCGGACGTGCATATCAAGATCGGTGAGGCCATCGCCGAGATGATCCCCGACGGTGCGACCATGCAGATGGGCATTGGTGCCATCCCCGACGCGGTGCTCAAGTTCCTGGGCGACAAGCGAGACCTGGGGGTCCACACCGAGCTCTTCTCCGATAGCGTGATCGATCTGGTGGAATCGGGCGTGCTGACCAACACCCGTAAGACGCTCCATCCGGGCAAGATCACGGCCGGCTTCATGATCGGGACCAATCGGCTCTATAAATGGGCGCACGACAACCCCCTCATCGACCTCCATCGCACCGAGTATGTCAACGATCCCTTCGTCATCGCCCAGAACAAGCGGCAGGTGGCGATCAACTCGGCCATCGAGGTGGACTTGACCGGGCAGGTGTGCGCCGACTCTATCGGCCCCAAGCTGTACAGCGGCGTGGGTGGACAACTGGACTTCATCTACGGGGCGTCGCGCTCGGAAGGCGGGGTGCCCATCATCGCGCTGCCGGCCACGGTCAAGGGGAAGGGCATCAGCCGCATCACGCCAATGCTCAAACGGGGCGCGGGCGTCGTCACCTCCCGCTACCACGTCCACTACATAGTGACGGAGTACGGCGTGGCCGACCTTTACGGCAAAACGATACGGGAGCGGGCGAAGCAGTTAATCGACATCGCCGCCCCGGAATTCCGGGACGAACTGACACACGCGGCGAAAGAACTGAATTATATTTAGGGTTGCA
>CAZDYW010000088.1:0-8767 GCA_964509655.1 uncultured Anaerolineales bacterium | reverse complement strand
CTGCTCAAGTATACTATATGAGACCAGAATATGGCATAGGGAAAAGACCTGACAAGGAGGGGGGAAAAGACCTGAGGCTTGCCTATTTCAGAATTGAGCAGTCAGGCCCACGCCATAATTTCAGGGTCGCAATAAGGCGGCATGGGACCAGCCTCTGCTCAATCGAGTTTATGAGGAAGATATTCGCCAACAAACAATAAAGCCGCTGCCACGCATTTAAGTGTGGTAACGACTCCTTGTGCAAGGCGATTGTTGCAATTTCTTGTGTGGTAGGCCGTCCTTCTGCCCAACAATTCTACAACAGCGGGCGATAAATCAACCCAATCGCTCCCTACCAGGCATCGGAGGCCCATAGGCTTTCGAACTGATCATCCAGTTTATCCAGAACTCCATCCTCTAGCAATCCGCTTTTCTTGATCTCCTCAAATGAATAGAGTTCTCCTGAATCCTGTTTAGTCTCTGTGGGAGGAGCTTCCTCTTGAAACTCTGCATCAGGCTGGGGAGGGGATGAAGGCGCTGAAGGCAGTGTCTCTTGCTGCTGCGCTTTCTCCTCCACCATACCTTGCTCAACTATCGACTGCAAGCGAGGAAGATGTTGTTTAGCATAGTAAAGCACCGAGCCTAACTTGACATCCTGACTAAAAATGATCAGCAAAAAGACCTCGGGCGCCACGTGGGCCGAGTAGACGCTGTAATATTCCCCCTCGTGGTAATTCAGACGGAAGGCGTCATCCTCCCCGATGAGGGAGGCGATACTGGAGGTAGCTGCGAAATCTCCAGCCACCAATGTGGCCAAGGCCGCCACGTTTAGATCGTCGATGATGCCCTTCGCATCGATCAGATGACCGGTGCTCTCGATGAGGAGAACACAGCGAGCGGCGACCTCGGCCCGCAACTCGGCCAATAAGCCATCAATCTCGTCAAGCTGTGAAGAGGAAAGCTGAAGGCCCAGCGGGGCGTCGTCGACTGGCTCCTCCGGTGGAATATCCGGCTTCCGACGGGCTATCTCCCGATCCAGGATACCGAGCAACTCGCTGGGCCGAAAAGGCTTGGTGACGAAATCGCTTACACCTTCCCGCAAGGCTTGAATGACCACATCGGTTGTGCCGTAAGCGGTGATGATCACCACCGGCATATAGGGTGCCCGCTGCTTCACTTTCTTAAGTAAACCCAACCCGTCCATGCCAGGCATCTGTAGGTCGGTCAGAACCAGATCGAATTCATTATCATCCATCACGATCAAGGCTTCCTCAGCCGTGCTGGCAGTTTGGGCATGATAATCGTGTCTGGTGAGTATGCGACGCAGCCCTTCGCGCACAGATTGCTCGTCATCCACGACCAAAATACTTTTCTTATCGCCCATCATAACCCTCGCTTCATACTTGAGGAAGCTTGTAGATCGCTTCTACCAGATCGACACCGCACGTCAACCCCTCAACCCAGTCAATGAACCGTTCGACATTTTCTTTCCCCATCAACATCGCGCCATGCTGGGGAGCAATGTGCTCAATTTCCAATTGCCTGACCATCGCGCCCCAGAGCTTGAGCACTTTATTTGAGGCTATATATCGTCGATGGAACCCCTCCATATACTGAACGTGATCGCCGAAGTTCTCAACCACCGTATAGGTCTGCCCCAGCGAGGCGCCAAGATCGCCCGAATACAGGATTTTGGACACTGGATCATAGACCTGGAAGTTAGCCGGCGAATGCAAAAAATGGGCCGGCAGGATCAAAAGCTGACAGCCGGCCATATCGACCGTCATACCCTTGTCCGGTATGGGGTGAATGCGATCCATCACCATCTCGTCCACGCCGAAGTGCATCACGAAGCGGATCCAAGGCGCAGGTAAGTAGGCCCGTGCATCGGTCACCATCAACCATCCGTTAGCCGCAGCGACAATGTCTGGGTCCTGATGGGAAAAAAAGATATGTTTCAAGCCTCCCCCAGGCGCTAAACTTGATATCTCATCCACCGATGCTGAGTAGACCTTGTGGCCACCCGGGTCGAGCAACATCGCTTCCTTCTCATGAATGATCAGATGTTGGTTGGCCTGCACCATCTGCCCCGACGTGAAATCCTCCAACAGAATGTTTTTGTGATCCTGATTTTCAAACAAAACCTGGGTTGGCATAAAAGATCATACCTCCTCGGAGAGCATATTTTCAAACAGCTCCTTGCTGAAGCCGGTCACTTCCAGGAACTGATCGACGCGCTTGTCATCGTAGGATTGGAGCATGATGTTCAGATCAAGGTCCATAGCTCTGTTCAACGCGGCACAACGAGAATCTTTCTGAGCGTCATCGGCGTACTCAGCCTCGACGATGGTCTCCGCGACAGTCGCCCGACACCAAGCCATGGCAGCGATGACGTAATGTGGTTCCAGCCCAACCTCGACGTGGCGGTGACCGATGCGGTAGCGCTCCTCGAAATAATCTTCATCAGGGGCACTCTCGGACAAACTGACCAACCAGCGGCGCAGATGGCCCTTCAACCGCTCGATGCGACCAGGCTCAGAGTGCAAGATCTGGTGCAGGTGCTCGTTCTGTTCCAGGTTCTCGTAGAAAGCATCGACTATGTCCGAAGCGTGCTTTTCCAAATCTGGCTTCATCTCGGTCAACAAGTGCCGATCTTCGTCCGTCAACCCGCTCAAGCTTGCGACTTCTTTGATAAATGACTTATTCATCCCCTACCCCCTACCCTCTACCCCAATATCTCGGCCACAGCCTCCGCGCCCTCACGTGCCTCCAGGAAGACCAGGCCCAAGTTTACGTCCTGACCAGTCAGAGCGGCGAAAGCTGCATTTTTGCCTGCCTGGGTGAGGACCACGTTGCCATCGGAACCTTGTACCAGTGTCCGCTGGAGAGTACCACGCTTCAACTGCTCTATTGAGCGACCCGAGAGGCTCAAGATGCCGGCTGCTACTGCTCCCACGCGCGTGCGCTCCATCCCCTGGGGCAGAACGGCCGCGATAATCAAACCATCCATACTGATTACGGCTACGCCCTGAATGTCGGCTGACCCCTCGACTAAATTGCGAAGCGTCTTTTCCAATCGTTCCTTGCGCGTCTCAACTGCCATTTCTCCTAGCTCCTTTCCGATTCTCGGCTGTACCGTTTTATCTGCCTTCTCCGCATCTTCTTTTTCTTCTTGCTCCCCCTGCCCATCCCGCTCCTCATCCAGGCGACGCATGCCTTCCAAGATCAGGGCTGACCAGGGGATACTGATGGTGACATCCGGGGGAGGGACTTCTTTTTCGAGATCAAAAGTACCGCTCTCCCAGCCCAACAAGCGGTAAGCTGCCTCCTCGCCTTGCAGGTTCCCCATCTCCGCGTGTACAACCTGACCGGCGTCAAAGTACAACTCCGCTACCTCATCACCACGCTTTGCGGTCAAGCGAGCACGGGCGCCCGATTGACAATTCAACTGAATCAGATCAGCGACGTCAATGTCGCTCAGATTTCCCTCTAATGCCATCCCACCTCGCTTTCAGGAGAGCCATTCCTCCTGTATCTGCTGAACGGCTTGATCAATAGCCGCCGGGTTGTCCTCTCCTGGCGGAACGAGCACAGCCAAAACGAGATCATGTTCATCCGTGATAATGCGCCGGCAAACTAAACTCTGGCCCACCTCATCGCGTAGCCTGACCTCTTCCATTTCTCTGAGCCCAACTTTATTATGCACCCGTTCAAACGTGCGCCGAATGAGAGCGACCATAGCAGCCGGCGCCTCCGACTCCATCCCATAGGGCAAAGCTACCAGCGGAAGGCCCCACGAGTTGGTCAACACAGCGGCCTTGAATCCGTTCTCTACCAGCAACTGATGGATGATCTTCTGTGCCTGCCTCATTCTTAGGTTCTATTATCGTGTAAGGAAAGCTTACGCTGCACATCGGCCAGCACCAAACGCATCGCTGCGTGCAATGGCTCACGCACTCCCACTCCCTCAATTGCAACACCCTCATAACAGGGATAGTCTTCCACACCCAACGAAGCTTTGAGATCGGGGACGGGAATCACATCCTCCAGGTCGCGTTTGTTGAACTGGACGACAACGGGGAAGGATTCGATAGGGTGTCCCATCTGCCCCAAATAGCGCTTCATATCTTGCCAGGAGGTCTGGTTTGCACTCAATCTCGCAGTCTGAGAATCTGCGACGAATACCACACCGTCAGCACGACGGAGCACAGCCTCTCGCGTGGATTGATAATACACCTGTCCAGGAACGGTATACAATCCAAATTGGGGCCGAAGCTGGCCAATCTTTCCCACTTCTAGCTGCATGAAGTCGAAGAAGATGGTGCGATCATCTCGTGTGTTGAGCGTGAACAAATCGCTGCGGATTTTAGGATTGAGGCGCTCATGAATCTGCTGGAGATTCGTAGTTTTGCCGCTCAGAGCTGGCCCGTAGTACACGATATTCAGATTGATTTCCCGCTTCTTCCAATTGATAAACATGCCACCCTCTTCCCCTAGTCTCCATCCTCAATTCTCTCTATGCTGCCATCGGCAATTGTAACGTGAATTTAGTCCCTTGTCCAACTTGGCTCTCCACCTCAATCACGCCCCCGTGATCCTCGATGATGCTATGAGAAATCGCCAGGCCCAGGCCGGTTCCCTCATCCCCCTTGGTGGTGAAGAAAGGCTCAAAAATGCGATCCTTAACATCTGAAGCAATGCCAAGGCCAGTATCGATCACCTGGGCCTCAACGCATCCTTCATCCGACAAGGCGTTTGCACAAAGCTTAAGCGTGCCCCCCTCCGGCATAGCATCCCGTGAGTTGAGGATGAGGTTCATAAAAACCTCCTCCAACTGACCAGGTGAGGCTAAGACAGGGGGGAGAGTATCGTCAAGCTCGGACACAATCTTGATGTTTCTCTTTTCCAGTTCCTTGCTCGTCAAGGTCAGCACATCCTCAACCACCTCGGTGAGCACGACGGGCTGACGTTCCTCTCGCGGCGGCTTGGAAAAGTTGCGCAGTTGATCAACCAGACTGGCGATTCTATCCACCTGGCGCTCGATCACGGACAGATCATGACGCACCGATGGATCAAGCGAGTTCATCTCTTGCACCAGATAAAGATGAGTGAGAATAGATCCAAGGGGGTTATTGACCTCATGAGCAACAGAGGCAGCGAGGCGTCCCAAAGCGGACAGTTTCTCGTTGTGACGTAGCTTGGCGTGCGCCTCCTCCAGTTCGCGCGTCCGCTGCTCGACCTTTTGCTCCAAGGTGGCGTTAAGTTCAGCTAGATCATCGGTGGTGATCTTCAAGCGCAGCATAGCGCGTACACGGGTCAAAAGTTCCGTGTTATCTATCGGCTTGCTGATGAACTCATCCGCCCCAGCATCCAACACGGTAGCATCCTCAGAATCATCAGGATGGCCCATCACGATGATGGGAATAAAGGGCAAATCCGTGTTATTCTTCAGATGCCGCGCCATATCGTGGCCGTTCACATCCGGCAGGCTACAACTCAACAGGATCAAATCCGGGGGGCTAGCCTGTATAACCTTCTTCGCCTCCTCGCCGCTACCCGCGCTGCGCACGGTGTAACCGGCGGATTGCAGTAAGACCCGCATAGATCGGACGAGATCAGCGTCACTCTCTACGATAAATATGTCGGCAAACAAACATCCTAAATTCATATCGGACCTCTTCTTCTCAATAACTTGGAAATGAATTTGTAACAGAGGCAGCTCCCACGCCTCCGAATTGCTTCGCTTCACTTACGGCGTGGGAGCCTGGCTTGCCTGGCACCGAAATATAGATAGGATGCATACCAGAAAACATCAGCCGGATCGCTTCACCTATAACAACTTGAAGGTGAGATTGCAGATACGATTATCCATATCCTGTTCGATGGAGACAAACTGTCCTTTCTTTCCCAAGCGTTTACGCAAAGCTATTCGCCCCAACGTCATAGGCACACAAGTATAAGGCGGTGCGCCAGTCCCACGCAAGCTCTCCGTAGCTTTCCATAACAGGCAGTTCTCACAAACCATCTCCACCTGTTCCTCTTGGAGATTGATATCAATATCCTTCACTAACCCGTACTCGTCGATCAACAGCCGCTCGATCTCGGTTAAGATGTCACGTGGCTCCTCGCCCGTGATCTCGAGCCCCATTTCTTGTTCCATTTCGTCGATCAAGCTCTCACCTATAGAGTCGACAGTGACTAGAGCCGATTCGCCGAAGAGGTCATACAAACCCTGAGCGAATCCAAAGACGATGCTGTTAAACAACCTTAGTTGACGTTTCTTCTGTACTTCTTCCGTAGCCATAAAATTTCCTCCGGTTTGTATCTTCTTATCAGTTTAGTTTCGCGATTGCTTGCTCTCAGCCCTCGGCTTGAGGGCCATTTGGAGCAGAAAACTGCCTCATCATTTTCTCTACCCCGGATGAGGGGAAAATGCTCCCGCAGCTAATCAGTGCTCTCCCCCCACTCGGATGGAACCAACCCAGCTTCGAGAGCCTCGTCGAGATTCATAAGCTTATCACTATCATGCTCATCACCGGATTGGTTGAATAAATCATCCAACGCTGTGTCTAAGCCCTCGGTCAAGTCCGCTCCGTTCAGTCCTCCATCACTATCCGGCGCGGCCAACTCTTGCTCTAACACCGGCTCCAAGTTGCTCACCGTCTGCTTGGTGTAAAACCAGACCGCACCTGCTTTGCAATCCGAGTCGGTGATGACGGCTAACAACAGATCACTTCCCAAGTCGTAGGAATATATGTTGTAATCTGTACCTTCGTGGTAACTTGACTTGAAAACTGAGCCGGTGCCAAGCAATCTAGCTAATTCGGCTGCTGCCATGAAGTTAGCCGCGACCAATGCGCTCACGTTGGCGACGTTCAGATCATTGGTGCGCCCTGCCACCTCCACCGGGTAGCCGCTCGAACTGAGTAACATGACACAGCGAGCTTGCGTATCAAGACGCAGTTGCTCCAGTTGCTCATCCACAGGATACTCAATGGAAAGCTCGCCAGAGCGGTATGGGTCTCCCTCAGCTTCGGCCGTGCGTCCAATCGCCCGCTTGACTATCCCCCGGATCTGTTCCATCGTGAAGGGTTTATCTAGATAGCCGCTAAGCCCCAGATGGTCGACCGTATCGCGAAGATCAGCGCTGCCGTAGGCCGTCATCAGCACCACCTGAGTGCCAGGAGATACATCGTGAACCGCTTTGACCAGATCCAGGCCGCTCATACCCGGCATCTTGTAGTCAGTGATAACGAGGGCATACGCTCCCTCCTCTATCTTGGTCAAAGCTTCATCACCGCTGTGCGCAGTCTCTACGACGTACTCATCATCCACCTTCTCCAAATTCTCGGCCAAAACCATCGCCACGGCCGGCTCATCATCGACCACCAACAGTCGTTTAGATTGCATGTCACGGATCATTTCATCTACCTCTCTTCCTCACAGTACCGGTAACATTCAATGGCTTTTTGCGCCCTCCAATGCCTTCGTAGCTACGTCGCGAATATCCGCCAATCGCACAGGTTTGTCCAAGATATGTGCGATAGAAACGCTCGCCGCTTGCTCGCGTAAGGCCGCGTCTCCATAGGCAGTGACCATAATAACCACTGTGCGAGGATACATCTCTCGCACGCGGGAAGCCAACGTGATACCATCGGCACCCGGCATCTTATAATCAGTGATCAACAGGTCAAAGTGCTGCTCCTCAAAGAGCCTCAAAGCCTCCTCACCATTGGTCGCGGTGACTGTTTTGCTATTAGGCAAGCTCTCCAAAGCCTCGCGCAAAGTCAACGCCACGAATTCTTCATCATCTACGATCAGGATATGCTGCATCGATTTATCTCCCTGGACCGGTCGGTCCAATTTAACATCAGGTGAGGCTAAGGGAAGTTTAAGCGTAAATCGACTGCCTTGTCCTGGTTCACTCTCGACTTCTACCCGCCCCCCATGCTCCTCAATTACCGCCCTGACGACCGTCAATCCCAGCCCGATTCCCCTATACCTACGGGTGCTCGAACCATCCACTTGATAAAAACCAGAGAAGATGTTCTCTAGTTCATGCTCCGGGATTCCAATACCGCTATCGATCACATCCAGGCAAACCCAGTCGGGCTCCTTGTATGTGCGCAACTCGATTTGACCACCCTTTGGTGTGAATTTAATCGCGTTCTCGACCAGAGAATCCACCGCTTGCTGCAAATGGTATGAATCGCCCCAGGTCGGCAACGGTTCCGAATCCCGTTGACAAGTCAAGTCTACGCCAGTTTTATCCGCATCATCAGAGCGATCATCCACCACTTCGGAGATAATATCGCCTAACTCCAATGCGGACGGGGCATATGATTCAGCCTCAATCGCCAAAAGGGTGTTTACTCGCTCTACCAAGGATCGCAGTTCATAAGCATTATCAGCGATGAGAAATACAGCTTGTTCCTGCTCCGGTGCGAGAGTGCCTAAATCACCATTGCGCAACAGATCAGCGTACCCCTGGACAATTTGCAGCGGCATACGCAGTTCGTGCGAAACGTTCTGAATAAACTGAGACTTAAGGCCATCTAATTTTTCAACACGTTCATCGCCCACATTGCTCCTATCTCCAGTCGACAAAGAGAAAGTAGCTTTTTGTTCTTGGTCCATGATCCCTCCCACTGAAAATTTCATACTATGACTCTCACAGTAAGATTATAGCATAAAATGGCACACCATGGCGTCAGAGCTTCGTGACAGTTTCGTCACATCCCCGTCTTAGCTGGCCCCTCACTCTAGCCCTCTCCCTTGGGGGAGAGGG
>CAZDYW010000087.1:0-8802 GCA_964509655.1 uncultured Anaerolineales bacterium | reverse complement strand
ATGTACAAAATTCAAGCCAATTGAAGGCGAAATCCGAAGCGATTCTAATCCACTCCCTTTCAGCAACTATGCTCCACGCCTAATCATTTCGTGATTCGGGTTTTCTTCTCTCATCAGTGCCTCCTTCTTCTGGCTTGCTCGCTGGAGTGTGCAACGTGAAATAAAAGAGGCTGCCGCGTCCCACATCGCTATCCACGCCGATCTCCCCGCCCAGCTTTTCCACGATGCGCTGCACGATGGAGAGCCCTAAACCATGCCCTTTAGTGTCAAACCGATCGAGCCGCGTGAAGGGTACGAACAGGCGCTCCTGCTCCTCTGGCGTCAGGCCGATGCCATTATCGCGCACCCAGAAGCGGATGCGCGAGTCCGCAAGTCGTTTAAATCCCACCTCGACACGCGGCGGTATGCTTTCTTCATGATTTCCCCCAAACTTGATGGCATTGCTAATGTAGTTGACCCACACCTCCTCAATCCAAGAGGGGGAACCTAACACCACCGGCCACTTGGATGCATCGGGCAAAATGATCTCAGCTTGCCTCTCCTCAATCTCCAGGAATAGACGCTCACACGCTTTGGATACGACTTCCGCCATATCCAGGGGCTGGAGTTCCACCTCCATCTGACGCGCGCCAGCCAGAAGGAGCAGATCATCGATGATTTCATTGGCCCGACGCCCACTCCGCTCGATGATATCCAGGTAGCGCTCCAGGTCACCCTGCGATAACGTAGCATACTCCTTCTTGATGGTGTCGGCGAAACCGATCACGTAGGTCAGGGGATTTTTGAGGTCGTGAGCCACAGTGTGCGCGAAGGTGTCCAGTTCCTCACTGCGCGCTTCGAGCTCCGAGGCATAGCGCTCAAGTTTCTCCTCCGCTTGCTTACGTTCCTTGATCTCCTGCTGTGCTCGTTCGTAAAGCCGAGCATTGCGCACGGCGATGGCCGCCTGAGCAGCGAACATGCTCAGCAGTTCAGCATCGGTCGGAGACAAAGCGCGTGATGGTTCGACCTCGACGAGCAACACTCCCAGGAACTCCTCCCCCCAGCAGATCGGCACACCCACCACATTCCCTAAAATCTTTCCCTTCCAAGCATCCGCTCGTCCATCCCAGTGCTGATAGCCGTCCACGATGAGCGGTTCTCCGGTCTCCCAGACCTTGCCCGAAGCTCCCTCTCCACGCTTGATGATGGTATTATCGGGTACAGAATCGATACCGATGGAGACGGCCAAGTCCAGCACATCCCGATCTTCTCGGTAGAGATCAAGACCGCCCGCCCTACCTCCTAGCAGTTCAATAGCCTGCGAGACGATGGAATGAAGAAGAGCATCCAGGTCTAGCTCAGCGATGAGTTCCAGTCTCATCTTTCGCAGCGCCACCAACTGGGCCGTGCGCTGCCGTAATGCCTCCTCCGCTCTCTTGCGTTCGGTGACGTCCAGAAAGACCCCTTGGACGGCCGGTGCTCCCTCAAACTCAACCCTTGAGCTGTATAGCTCGATCCAGCGCACCTCTCCGCTTTTATGCAGAAGACGGTATTCATCGCGAGGCGGCACGTCCTCGCCCCGAAGGCGATCACGGAATTTCTGGAAAAATCTCTCACGATCACCAGGATGGATCAAACCCACGAGTTGCCGGGGATTGAGCGCTTCCATCTCCTCTGGCGAGAGACCCGTGATCGCTTCCATAGGCTCGCTGGCAAACGAGATGCGCAGAGGGTTAGCTTGGGCAATCACCAAACCCTGGAGCGATTGTTCCACCAGATTCCGATATTTACTCTCGCTCTCTCGCAATGCCTTCTCTACCCGTTTGCGTATGGCGATCTCGGCCTCCAAAGCCTGATTGGCTTGCCGCAGATTTACATTGACCTGCTCCAGCTCCGCTGTGCGCTCCTCGACGCCTTGCTCCAACTTAGCGTGCGCTTGCTGCCGCTCGATGGCGTACATCATCGAGCGGGCCAAAAGACTACTCGTAGCCTCACTCTTATAGACATAATCCTGCACGCCGGCGCGAGCGCTCTTGTGTGCTAGCGCTTCGTCCTCCCGGCCCGTCAGCACTACGAGTGGCATATTGGGTATATGTTCGCGCAATTTGGCGACGGTCTCGCCTGCCTGGCTGTCTGGCAGATCCAAATCACTGAGCACCACATCGAACCCCTCATCCTCCAGGCGAGCCAGCGCTGCCTCCAAACGATCTACGTGCTCAATCTCGAAGTGCGGTAAATTCCAGCCGAGAAGCTGTACCCCCATTAGCCTCTCTCGAATCAACGCCGCTTCGACGGGATTATCCTCTATCGAAAGAACGTGGATTACCCGATCAATATCGATCATTATTCTCCCTTCGTACGGGAATAGTAAAAATAAAGGTAGAGCCTTCTACCGCTTTCAAATCGATCCAGATGCGCCCACCGTGTCGCTCCACGATGCGCTTGCACAATGCCAACCCCATGCCCAATCCGGGATAATCCTCTTCCGTGTGTAACCGCTGGAATATCTGGAAGATACGCTCAGCGTGCTTGGGATCGATACCGATGCCATTGTCCTCGACGGAGAAGATCCACTCGTCTCCCTCCCGCTTCGCCGAAATATGCACGTGTGGTTGCACTTTCTCGCGCCGGAACTTGATACCATTGGCGATCAAGTTCTGGAAGACCTGGCCCAACTGTGTTTCATCCGCCATCACGGAAGGCAAAGGATCAAAGGTTACTTTTGCCTTGGTCTCTTCAATGATGGGCATCAAAGATTGCAGCGTTCGCTCTACCACCGCTTCGACGTCGGTCAGCGCGAACTCCTCGCCACGTGTACCCACACGCGACAGGTCCAGCAAAGCCCGGATCATCTTACGCATATGCTCAGCGCTGTCCACGGCATTGACTATATAGCTATTGGCCCTGTCACCCAGTTGGCCCTCATAGCGATCAGCCAGGAGGTGGAGGTAGCTTGTAGTTGCCCGTAGCGGCGCTTGCAGGTCGTGGGAGATCACATAGCCGAACTGCTCCAGTTCCCGGTTGCTACGTTCCAATTCAGCGGCATAGTGCTCGAGTTGTTCCTCCGCTTGCTTGCGTCTGGTGATATCCAAGAAAGTGCCGATGAATCTCTGAACATTCCCTTGCTCGTCAAATTCAAACGGTGTATCTCGAGACAGACACCATATCCAATCATTTTCGCGTGTGAGGAAACGATATTCAACCTCCAACACATCTCCTTCCGTGGCTTTTTTTACAGCCTCCATATGCTCCGCAACTCGGGATTGATCTTCGGGATGAAATCGGGCCAAGAAATCCGCCTGCGACATTTCCTCAATATCCTTCAATCTGTAACCCGTGATTTCGGTATACTGAGGGTTGAGGTACACATTACGTCCTAGTGTAAGATCGTAGATGTACATCCCATTCAGTGATGAATCAAGCAATCGATCCGAGAATTGCTTACTTTCCCGCAGCTCATCCTCAATTCTCTTCCGTTCGGCGATTTCTTGTTGTGCTCGTTCGTAAAGCCGTGCATTCTCGATGGCAATCGCCGCAGCGGCAGCCAAACGCTCCCCCAAAAGCATATCCTCCAGCGTGAAGCGATTTGCTTCCACATCGACCATCTCAACCACCCCGATCACTGTCTCTTCAAATCGTAACGGCACGGCAAGAACGGAGAGCAATTCCAAGCCCGTCTCCTGATCAACCCCCGTAAAGTATCGCTCATCAGTCCGTGTATCAGAAACAATGAAACCCTCACCCTGGCTAACTACAAGGCCCACCACCCCTTGATCAGTAGGCAGCCGCCAGCCACGCACAGTCTCGCGGTGCGGCCCAGTGGCCTGGCGGCAGACTAACTCGTCCCTGGACGAGTCTACCAGCCAGACTGAGCAAAGCGTCACATCCAGTAAGCGCCGCACCTCTTCCAAGACAGAAGCCAGCACCCGATCCAAATCGAGAGAGGAGCCAAGGGTCTGACTCGCGTTATGGAGCAGTGCCAGTTCACAGTTACGGCGCCGCAGCATGTCCTCGGCTTGCCTACGTCTTGTGATGTCTCTGATAGAGACGAGACAGCGGGACAATGTATCCTCGTGTCCACGGGCCGCTTGCCAGGTTAGGATGATCTCCTTTTTGTTGCCCTTCAAGGTATGGGTTACACACTCGACCTCAACCTGTCTCTCGCCATTCGCTATGCCGATCAATTCTTTTCGAAATCCATCATACGCTTCCGCCTCAAGAATGTCATCCAGATATTTCTGAAGGGCCTCCTTGCCATCTGCTTCATAGAGCCGCAGAGCAGCCCGATTAACGTCGACGACCTTTACCAAACGGGCACAACGGGCCACTTCTTCTGGATGATCATCAAAGTACACGTCGAAGTCCTCAACGCCGGAACCCAGAAGCGCATCCAGGTAGGCTTTCACTGCGGAGTAATCATCTTCGAAGATAGGGATTGGCGAGTCTTCATAAAGGCTGCGATAGCGCTGTTCACTCACACGCAAGGCCTGATTCGCTCGCATGCGCTCAGTCACGTCCTGAAATGTGCCAAACATCTTGATCTCGCCGCTCTCAGGATTCTCCTCAGCTTCCCCCAGATTATGCACATACCGCGTGTCACCATTCCCGGTGGCAATTCGATAGGTCAAATCAAGCGGCTCCTGTCCTTTCACACATCTTTGGAACTGGTCATAAACTTCCTCGCGATCATCCTTATGAACCAAATCCCAATAGGCTTCACCAGTTGGCGCCTCGCGGTCGGGGGGTATGCCAAAGATGCGAAATGCCTCATCAGACCAGACGGCTTCGCCGCTGGTCACGTCAAACTCATAGTGCCCAAGATGTGCGATGCGTTCAGCTTCCCTTAATCGTTCCTCGCTGATCGATAATGCCTTTTCCGTCTGCCGACGTTGTAAAGCCACCGCTGCCATTCCCATAAAGGTCTTCACCGCTTGAGGATTCCTAAGCTCGACGCACCTTTCAAGGACAAGGGTCGCAGAGCCAAACAGCTTGCCCTCGCGAACAAAGCCCATAGCGTAAAAATCACCCAAATTGAACGCTCTCTCTAGGGCACGACAAACGCCTCTGGGGATCTTATTCATCGCCGCGCCGTACAGACCGGCTTCCACTTTCTCTAGCTTTTGGGTGTACAATCCCACTTTCGCCCCCGCACCCAAGGGAAGCGTCATACCGATAGGATTACGTCCCAGGATATCAAGGATGGTCTTGCTATGCTCACTCCATCCCACCACGGCCCGCACGCTCAACTGTTCAAACTCGGGCTCGAAGGTACTGATGATAACAAAACGCCCCTTACCAAGCTCTCTCAGACGCTCGCCGATGAACTGGTAAATGTCACCTTCCAAGGGGAAGTTCATCAACTCAATCGCGGTCTCGGAAAGTAATACCTGATCGTGAAGAGATTGAGCCTGCTCTTTTTCACCCGACCTCTGACCCTGTCCTCTTTCCAAATGGACAACTCGCTGACGAAGCGTTTCCAACTCCTCGATAAGTTTTTCCCGCGTCTTGTCATGGTAACTCATGCATTCTCCTCACTGGGACTATCGCCCATCACCTCTAGGCAATCGACCTTCTCGAAAGTTGCAAGAGCGGCTTGAAAAGTTTGCACCAAGCAGCATCAAAGCTGATACAACATCCTTCAGCATCCTGCATTTTACCATGCTTCACAAGTTCTGTCTGTAGTGAAATCTAGACAAATCCTGTGGCGGAATCTTGACACTTCCTGTGGCGGAATCTTGACACTTCCTGTGGCGAAATCGCCACAAGGGGTGTGGCGATTTATTGACACTCCATCCACGGACTATTTTATGGGTACTTGCCACCAGAGACTTTTTCAGAGGAGACGATTTTCGCCCTAACGACAGCCAAAGGGGATTCAGAAAGAAATGATTTGGCTCTTTGGGATTTCGCGTGATCTGCTTCGTAGGGGCGGGACTCCGTGCCCGCCCGCTAGCATTTTTTACGGGCGACCACGGAGGGATCGCCCCTACGTGTACACCACCACGCGAAATCCTAGAGACCCAATAATTTACCATTCTGCTCGCTCTGGATCGCCAGATCCAGAGCTAAACTCGCTGGATTTGGCAATCCAGCGGGAGCGGCGCAGGTAGACTATTTATTTCCATGTCCCAAGTCATTCTCCAACAGGCATGGAATGACTTTTACGAATCCGGGGCTGCTCACGATCACCCTTCGAGGGGCTCAGGATGATTATGGACTGTCAAATAGGTAATGGGAAACAATATACTCGAGGCCATGGCGCATACCCCAGGTCTCCGCACAGGCCATAAAGAAGAGGCGCCAGTTGACCAGCCAACGCGTCTCCTGGTCGATTCCGTAGGTGCGGGCCATAATGTCGCGCACCTCTCGCTCATGACGGTCTAGTTTATCCAGCCAGGCTCGAAGTGTTTTGGCGTAGTGCATACCGTTGACGCGCCAATGTTCAACGATTTTTAGATCGCGTTGAAAGTGGAGCAAAAGATCATCGGAGGGCATGGTGCCACCGGTGAAGAAAGTCTGGGCCATCCAATCGTCGCCTTCATCGGCCACGAACTCGTAGGCAAACTCGCGATGGCTGAAGATGTGGACGAAAAGCAACCCCTTGGGGCGAAGGAAAGAGGCGATCTTTGCCATCAGCCGCTCATAGTTCTTCATATGCTCGAACATTTCGACCGAAAGCACACGATCAAAACAGCGATCAGTCTCGAAGTTAGCGACGTTGGCCACAACAGCCTCGACGTTCCGAAACCCGCGCTCGCGACACTGTTCTTCGATGTGTGCAATCTGGGAGCGCGAGTTAGAGACAGCCAACACGCGACTGCTGGGATAGCGCTCCGCGATCCAGAGCGACAGCGAGCCCCACCCGCACCCCAGGTCGAGAACGTCCATGCCATCATCGAGCCGGGCGCGTTCGCATGTCAAGTGCAGCATCGCCTCCTCGGCCTCGTCGATATCCCTAACACCTTTGGGCCAATAACAGCAACTGTATTTGAGCCACTTGCCCAGCACCAGCTTGAAGAATTCGGGGGGAAGCTCGTAATGCTGCTCATTGGCGTCAGCGGTGTGGATGGCAATCGGGCTTTTTCCAAGCTTGTTCAGCAATGCCCGGCGCTCAGCGTCTCGCTCCTCCAGCGACTTTTCATAGAGACGTCGAGTGCTGGCCTTCAAAATCACCCGGATGCCCAGCCGGATCAGCCAATCGGGAATCCGGTTAGTGTGAAGAAGATCGATGTACCACATATTTACTTTACCTCGGTGTAGATTTGCAGCCGATTAATTGCCAATCGACAGGGGGCCATCGCTACTCGGAACACAGGTTACACATCATCGAGCGAGGCCAAGCCCTCCCGCAGCGCGTAGAGCGCGGCTTGGGTGCGACTCGCCAGGTGTAGCTTGCCCAGGATATTGCTCACGTGCGTGCGCACCGTGGCCTCGCTGATCATCAATTCATCGGCAATCTCCTGGTTGCTCTTCCCTCTGGCTACGACCTGCAGCACCTCCACCTCCCGCTCCGTCAGCGGCTCCGCCGTCGGCGGCCTGTCCGACGGACTGGATAGCTCCTGAAGCACCTTGCGGGCGATGGCTGGTGACAGCGATGACTCGCCGCGATAGACTTGACGGATAGCACGCACCAACTCCTCCGGCACGGTGTCCTTCAGCAAGTATCCCAACGCCCCGGCCTTGATTGCCGGGAAGACCTTGTCATCGGCGGCGAAGCTGGTCAGCACCAGAATCCGCGCATCAGGGTCCGCAGCTATCGCTTGGCGCGTCACCTCGATGCCGTCCATCCTGGGCATCAGCAGGTCCAGCAGGATCACATCGGGGCGCAGGGCCTCTATCTTCTCCAGCGCCTCCTGACCGTCCCGTGCCTCCCCCGCCACCTTGATCTCTTCCACTGTCGCCAGGAGGGCCCGGATGCCCTTCCGCACGACGGTATGATCGTCCACCACCAGCACCCGAATTGGGTCATGAATCCGAATCATTGGGGCACCTCCACCCGCACTCTCGTTCCTGCTCCCGGTTCGCTGTCCAACACCAGCTCCCCGCCAAGTTGATCCGCCCGCTCTATCATCCCGTCCAAACCCAGCCCACCGCCTGGGACGGCGGTACCAGGATCAAAGCCACAACCATCGTCGATGATCTCCAAAACTACCATCCCCTCGTCGCAGCGCAGACACACACTAATACTGCATGCATCGGCGTGCTTGAGGGCGTTGTTCAGCGCTTCCTGCGCGATGCGATAAAGTCCCTCCTCGACGGTGGACGGCGGAATCGCCTCGCCCTCCACACGGAACTCGACCGCCAACCCCGCCCGTTCCTCGACCGCCTCCAGACGCGCCCGCAACGCGTTCACCAATCCCTCGCTCTCCAGGATCGAGGGTCGCAGCTCGAAGATGAGCAGGCGCATCTCCCGCAGCGCCTCTTGGGCTGTGTCCCGCAATTCATGCAGATGCTCGGTAGCAAGCTCCACTTGCCCCGACGTCAGTTGGCGCGCCGCCGCCTCGGCGTACAACGTCGTGCCGTACAGCGCCTGGGTCACCGAATCGTGCAGCTCCCGCGCCAGGCGCTGACGCTCTTCCACCACGGCCAGCCGCCGCGCCTGCTCGTAGAGGCGGGCATTCTCGATGGCCACGCCGATCTGCTGGCCGATGGAGACGAGCAATCGTACGTCCCGATCGGTGAAAGCGCGGTGGCCTCGCGTGACCACAAACAAGGTGCCCAGCACGCTTCCTTTTGCACTCAATGGAACCACGACCAGCGAGTGCAATCCCTCCTCCTGCACCATCATCCGCGTCAGCCGGGGGTCATCCGAGATGTCCGTCA
>CAZDYW010000086.1:7242-8854 GCA_964509655.1 uncultured Anaerolineales bacterium | reverse complement strand
GCATGCCGCCGCACCGGACGCGAGGCCGATGCAGTGCGCCACTTCAATGAGGCAATAGACGCATGGCCGAACTCAATCTATGGTCACGCAGCGCAAAAGGCGCTGAAGCGCAAGAAGTGATAAACAGCGCCCCCATTCCCCCTTCCCCCCTTTGACGCCGCCCCAGTCGTGTGCTAAAATGCAAGCCTTACCAGAAAGGAACGCACATGAACCTACCTGATCATTACGTCTATATGGACCACTCCGCCACCACACCTGTGCATCCACAGGTAGTCGAGGCGATGCGGCCCTACTGGAGCGAGCGGTTCGGCAACAGCGAATCCGGGCACACCGTCGGTCTGCAGGCCGCGATGGGGCTGGAGAACGCCCGCAGGTCCATCGCCGAGATACTGGAATGCCGTCCCGCCGAAATTGCCTTCACAGCCTCCGGCACCGAGGCCGACAACCTGGCTCTGCGCGGAGCAGCCTGGGCCGCCCGCCAAAACGAAGCCGGCAATCACATCGTCACCACACCCATCGAGCACCCTGCCGTAGGACAAACGGTCGATCAACTGCACGACCTGTTCGGCTTCGAGGTGACGCGCGTGCCGGTGGATCAATTCGGACACGTGGACCCGGACGACGTGGCGAACGCTATCCGCCCCGAGACCATCATAGTCAGCGTGATGATGGCCAACAACGAGGTCGGCACCGTGCAGCGCGCGGTTAAGATCGGGCGCATCTGCCGCGAGCAGGGCGTGCTCTTCCACACCGACGCAGTGCAGGCCGTCGGTCGGCTCCCGCTGGAACTGGATGACCTCAATGTGGATCTGATGGCCCTCTCGGCCCACAAGTTCTATGGCCCCAAGGGAGTCGGGCTGCTCTACGTGCGCGACGGCACGCCACTGCTACCTGCTATCACCGGCGGCGACCACGAGCGCGGGAGACGGCCCGGCACCGCCAACGTCGCCGGAGCTGTGGGGCTGGCGACCGCGCTGAAACTAGCGGAAGAGGAACGCATCGCGGAATGCAGCCGCCTGCGCTCATTGCGCGACCGGCTCATCGAGGGGCTCCAGGAACGCATCCCCGACATCCGATTGACCGGTCACCCCAGACATCGCTTGCCCCACCACGCTAGCTTTGCCATTCGCGGCGTCGAGGGGCGCTCGGTTATACTCGCGCTCGATGAGGAAGGCATCGCTGCCAGCGCCGGAGCGGCCTGCGACGCGGGAGAAGCGGTCCCATCATCAGTGCTCGCGGCGATGGGCCTACCGCCGGAGTGGAGCCTGGGCAGCTTGCGTCTCACACTGGGACACGCCAACAACGAGGATGACGTCGAACGCCTAATCGAAGTGCTGCCGCGCATCGTCGAGCAGCTACGAGAGAGCGAATGAGCGAGCGGGTGATCGCCGCGCTCAGCGGGGGAGTGGATAGCTCCGTCGCGGCCGTGCTCTTGGTCGAGCGCGGCTACGAGGTCACCGGCATGATGTTGCGGCTCTGGGCAGAGCGTGGCACGATTGCCGCCTCCGCAGGGGATTCGGAAACAAATAATCTACCCACACAAACACGGGCGGGCACGGAGTCCCGCCCCTACGGTGCTATTGTAGGGGCGGGACTCCGTGCCCGCCCTGAG
>CAZDYW010000086.1:0-7142 GCA_964509655.1 uncultured Anaerolineales bacterium | reverse complement strand
CGTGCCCGCCCTGAGCGAAAGGGTTTGTTAATTTCTTCCGGGTCCGCAAACCGCTGTTGCACGCCCGACGCGGTGGAGCGAGCGCGGCGCGTCGCCGCCCAACTCGGCATTTCCTTCCACCTGATCGACGCCCAAGACACTTTCAAGCAAGAGGTAGTGGACTATTTCATAGCCGAGTACGCATCGGGGCGCACGCCCAACCCCTGCATTCACTGCAACCGCATCGTTCGCTTCGGGATACTGCTCGAACAGGCACAAGCGATGGGAGCGGACTTCATCGCCACGGGACATTACGCCCGCGTGCGCCGCGTGGACGAGCGCTATCAACTGCTGCGCGGGCGAGATCGCTGGAAAGATCAATCCTACTTCTTGCACAGCCTGACTCAAGAGCAATTGGCTCACATCAAATTCCCGCTGGGCGAACTGACCAAAGAGGAAGTGCGGGAGATCGCCCGTCAGCGCGGCCTGCCGGTGGCGGAGCAACCCGAGAGTCAGGACATCTGCTTTGTGGCCGATGGAGATTACCGACGCTTCCTGGCCGAGCGATTCCCCGAATTGATGCGCACTGGCCCGATCCTCGATACCAGCGGGCAAGTTCTGGGCCGACATCAAGGGCTACCGGCCTACACCATCGGCCAGCGCAAAGGGCTGGGCATCTCAGCGCCGGAGCCGCTTTACGTGCTGGCAATCGAGCCGGAGGAGAACGCCCTCGTCGTCGGGCCAGCGGATGAGCTAGGCCGAGATCACTGTCGAGTAGAAAAGATGCACTACATCAGCGGCGAGACACCGAACGCCCCCTTCCGCGCCACCGCGCAGATTCGCTATCGAGCGCGACCGACCGCCGTCACAGTGACGCCGCTGTCTCAAGATGAAGCTGAGGTCCACTTCAACTCCCCCCAACGCGATATCACACCGGGACAATTCCTGGTGCTCTATGAAGAAAAAGGAAATGTTGTGCTGGGCGGAGGTGTCATTTGTAGGCCTCAACAGGCTATGCTATAATCCTTTCACTATGGAAATGGAATCCAAAACCCAACAAAAAACCGTAACTCCCACCCCCAAGCTACCCGAACCGCAGCAGCCAGAAGCGACTGAAGCGCCCGAGTTACCCGCAACCACAGAGGCAGAATCACAAGCTCGTCGTAGGCTGACCATAGGACTGGCTATAGTCGGCGTGTTGCTAATAGGCTTGATCGTGCTGATGGTTTTCCTCTCCATCAGCGCCTACCAGGCCGCAACGATGGGCGACCAGCCCAGCCCTGGCAGCGTCGTAGTGAGCCTATTGCGGGATGCGGCCATCATCTTCGTGGCCTTCGAGACACTGGTCATCGGCGTGCTGCTGATCATCCTGATGATGCAGATGCAGGCACTGATTGTGCTCCTGCGCGAGGAGATCAAGCCGATGATGGAAGCGGCCAACGAAACGATGGCGACGGTGCGCGGTACGACTCAGTTCGTCAGCCACAATGTAGTCTCGCCGGTGATGAAATGGTCCAGCTACCTGGCAGGCATACGGCGCGTCGTGCGGGAAGCGGTCGGGCTGCGCAAGAGCGGGAAACAGGAAGAATAAACTCCCACTCGCTTCACCCCAAGCTTCAGGATTTCGAGCAGCGCCTACTCCACAGGGTCGGTTATGCTTGCCTCATTGTCCAATCCGGTGACGGCTGGGGCAAGTTGGGCCAAGCGCAGTGCGAAATCCCCTATCCCTTGATGCAAAAGACAAGCTCGAAATAGACTCGTTGCAGATGAGCACCCAGCCCCAGCGAAAGGGCAAAAACCACCGCCAAGAGATTCCGAAAGAGGTTGCAGCCCAACCTCACCATAAGAAAAGGAGGTCACAATGTCTGACAAAAAGAGAGCTTTTTCGTTATTCGCCAGGGCCATTCTCGTGCTGATCAGCGCAGCCGGTCTATGGTTCCTCTGGACTAGATTCCTCTCTACCTCGATCCTGAATGCATCCGGAAATCCGCGTCTGATGTTATCGACATTCCAAAGCCCCATCGGTGACCCCGAACTGAACTTGGTCAAAAGCGTAGACAACAACACCCCCCAACCCGGCGACGTGATCGAGTATTCCCTCACCTATTCAACCACCAATCCGGGCTCACAGGCCTTCAACGTGCGGCTGTATGACTTCCTGCCGACTGGCGTGGAAGCCGTCGAGCCCACAGCCCCCGATGGAGTGATTATGTTCACCATCCCCTCCATCTCGGCGTCGAACGGCATCACTACTGTCCGAGTGCGCGTGAAGGAAGGATATGAGCAACTCAATAACCAGGCACTGATGATGGCTGACTTCCTCACTCCCACCTATGCCTCGTTGGTGACTAACGTGGATCAACCGCCCTTGTGGCTGAGTCTGAGGAAAAGGGGCACTACATACGTGTTGACCGATTCTATTGTGATATACGAACTACGCTGTGTAAACGCCAGTGACATCACTGTAAACGATGTGACCGTCGTGGACATCTTGCCCCCCGACCTTTCGCTGGTGGGGGCATCCCCAGCGCCAGCCATATCCTCCCCACCTTTGCTTCAGTGGAACGTGGGCGACCTAGAGCCGGGGCCGTTGAACGCTTGGGAGGCCATTATCACCACCACATCGCCTGCCTCAGCGGGACTCATCACCAACACCGCGCTGGCAGATGCCAGGCAAAGGGTGATGACCCAAACGATGTTCAACACACACGTCCTCACCAAGGCCGCGATCCTGCAAGTTTCAAAGTCCGGCCCCAAAGTCGTCGACTTGGGCGATGAGCTGGTCTACACGCTGCGGTATGAAAACATCGGGAACTTGCCCGCGACGGGGGTCACCTTGACCGACACCTTGCCATCTGACATCAATGTGACAGGCACATCGATCACAGCGACGACGACCACATCAGAATACATAATCTGGGATCTCGGCACTTTAAGCCCCACCCACTCAAGTGAAATAGTCATCACCGCCACGGTAGAAGGGATGGGCGGTAGGATGCTGCATAACGTGGCCGACCTCACCAGCCAATCGGAAAGCTTCCCGGATCAGGACGATCAAGACACGTGGGTGCAACTTGCTATAATATACCTGCCCATAGTGACGAGAAATTACGACGCCACCGGAGAATGAAAACAAACCAACGAATAAAAGAACTGTGCGCACGGATGGCACAAGCGGGGATGGACGCCGCGCTGCTCACCCATCCCCGCGATGTGCTTTACTATGCCGGAACTGCACGACCGGCAGCCCTCTTCGTCGCCCCTCACTCCGCGATACTCTTCATCCGGCGCGGCCTGGAGTATGCCCGGCGAGAAGCCACCATTGAGCGCGTCGAACCGATGACGGGCTTCTCCAGTATCACCGCGGCCGCCGCCGAATTGGAACTGCGTAGAGGCGTGTTGGGTGTCGCGCTAGACGTGACCCCAGCGCAACTTTACCTGCGGGTGACCGATGCCTTCCCCGACTGGAAAATCCAGGACATCTCCTCGCTGGTGCTAGAACAACGTATCACGAAGGACGAAGGGGAAATCGCGAGCACGCGAGAGGCCGCAGCCATCGCCGACGCAGGCCACGAAGCCCTTCCTTACTTCGCCAAGCCGGGTATGAGCGAGCTGGCCCTGGCCGCCGAGATTGAACGAACGATCCGCCTCGCCGGGCACGGCGGGTATCAGCCGTTGCGATACCCGGAAGCGCGTGGCGGCGGCATACTCCTGATGAGCGGCGATAACCTGAGCGTGCGCGGCGGCCACGGGTTGGTCGTGACCGGAGCTGGCTTGAGCCCTGGCACACCCTATGGCCCTTCGCATCGCGTGATGCAAAGCGGAGACATAATCGTCGTGGACATCGGTTCGACATACGGCGGGTACACCGCCGATGAATCCCGCACTTTCGTCCTGGGGAAAGCCACAGAGGCACAGGAAGCCCTCTTCGCGGTGACACTCGCGACCGAGAAGGCCGTGCTCAAGGCGCTGCGCCCCGGCGCGAAAATCGCCGAGATTTACGAAACGGCCCAATCCATAGTCGATCAGGGAGCGCCGCCCTACTTCGCGCCAGGCAGTCTGACCCTACCCGGATTCATCGGCCACGGCATCGGGTTGGAATTGGACGAACCACCGGTTTTGTGGCCACGTGAGAAATCCAGCTTGCAAGAAGGAATGGTGCTCGCCATTGAGGTCGAGGTAAGCGCCCCCGAAGCGGGGACGATGGTCAAGCTGGAAGATACCATTCTCGTGGACGCGGACGGTTATGAGATGCTGACCGTCGCGCCGCGCGAGTTGATCGAAGTCGGACTTTAGAGAGCGTAGAATGGAGGTTATAAATGGCCCATCCCATTATCATCACCGCCGGTTCCGTGATCGCGGAGGCGGAGTTGAACGATAGCCCCACTGCGCAAGCGATCCGGGAAGCGCTGCCCATCACCGGACGGGCCAAGACCTGGGGCGATGAAATATATTTCGAGATCCCCATCCAGATGGAAGAAGCCCCCGACGCTCGCGCCGATGTGGAGCTTGGAGAACTGGGCTACTGGCCGGTGGGAGAGGCTTTCTGTATCTTCTTCGGCCCCACGCCGGCCAGCACCAGCGCCGCCCCCCGCGCCGCCAGCCCCGTCAACATCGTGGGCCGCGTGCTGGGCGACGCAGCCTCGCTCACCTCGTTTCGGCAAGTAGAGGCCGGCGCCACGGTCACTCTGGAAAGCGCCGCCACTCGATAAACAGGACGGCTTACTTCTGGTGCGACGCCGCGAACTGCTCATCGATCTAGCTTGCCTGGCACTACTGGCACTGGCGGTGGCGGCCTTCTTCTGGCCCCTTCTCCTGCCCCACAGCGATCGGTGGATCCCACGCGGTGGCGGCGACCTGGTCTCCTTCATCTGGCCGATGTATCGCTTCGCCGCACGCAGCCTGCGCTCCGGCGTCGTCCCCCTCTGGAATCCGCACCTCTACAGCGGCGCGCCCTTCGCCGCAGATAATCAGTCCGGGCTATTCTATCCCATCAACCTATTGACTTTCGCCCTCATCGGAGAGCCCTCCTACGCGGCGATGGAGGCCCTCGTCGCGCTCCACATCTGGCTCGCCGGCGCGAATATGTTCGCCTTGACGCGCGGGCTCGGTCTGCGCCGACCGGCCGCGCTGCTCGGAGGACTGGCCTTCGCCCTCTCCGATCTATTCCTGACCCACATCGGCAATCTGAACTTGAACGCCACGGCTGCCTGGCTGCCGCTGCTTCTGCTCCTGACCCATCGAGCGCTGACCTCACCCTCTACGCCCAAGAGCAAAACTTACGCTGTCGCCGCCGGGGCGATCCTGGCGGTGGCGGCGATGTCCGGACACGGTCAAATGCTGCTCTTCCTGGCACTGACAATCGTGCTCTACGCGCTATATCGTCTGGCAGCGGACTGGAAATGCAGGTGGCTATACGAATTACGCACGGACGTAGGGGCAGGCACAAGGCCCGCCCCTACGTTGGTTGGGTGGAGACACGAACTGCGCACCCTGGGGCTGACGGCCCTCATCGCCGCCGTGGGCATAGGGGGCGCAGCGCTCACACTGTTGCCAGCCTACCAGATGACCGGACACACCGCTCGAGGCCATCTGCCCTACTCTGAAGCAACCCGCTACTCACTGCCGCCGCGCGCACTGATCGGGCTGCTGGCCCCCGGCTTCTATGGACGCGGGCCGAGCGGTTTCTGGGGCCCATGGGAAAGAGTCGAGGTTGGCTACGCTGGCGTAGCGACACTGGCCCTCGCAGCACTAGGCCTCACGCTTTACGTTTCACGTTTTACGTTTCACGCCTCACGTTTCACAAAATCCGACCGCTTCCCCACCCTCTTCTTCGTCCTCCTCACGCCGCTGGCCTTCCTCCTGGCGATGGGGCGCTACACACCGTTCTACCGACTGCTGTATCACTTCGCGCCCACCTTCGACCAGGTGCGAGCACCGGCACGCTTGATCCTACTGGCCGATCTAGGCCTGGCAGCGTTGGCGGCCTATGGCCTCGACCGGTTGATGCAGCGGGATTCAGGTCGCTGGCACTTGTTGATCACAGCGGCATCGGCGTTTGCCGCCGGCATATTCCTGATCGTGGGACTATCCCAAGCACAGAGCGTGCCACCGGCCCGCCTTCCCCAGGCCACGCAGAGCGTCATCGTCGCCGCCGTGCTGCTGATGCTCAGCGGCTTGCTGATCGCGTTCACGCGACGCTGGCGTCGAGCCGCATGGTTGCTTCCACTCCTGTTAGCCGTTGACCTGATCGGGCTCGGCTCAACGGTGGAAATAGAGCCTCACGATCCTACTCTGGGTTTCCAACACGAAGATATAGTGGACTTCTTGCGAGAGGACCCGGCCCTTTTTCGCATCGAGGACAACGCCGGAGCCTGGCAGCCGAGCGCGGCGCTGGTACACGGCCTCTATGACATCGGCGGTGTCTACAATCCGCTGGGACTGGCGCCATATCAGGCCTATCGTTGGGCTGTGGGAGAACGCGGCGCGCCGCTCTACAACCTGCTGGGCGTCAAATATATCCTGGCCGACAAGGGCAAACCTCCCGGCGATGAGCGCTTGGTGCCGGTCTACAACGAAAATCCGGAGATCGACGTTTACCTGAATACCGTCGCATTGCCCCGCGCACTCATAGTCTATGAAGCCCAGATCGTGCCCGATCACACCGCGGCATGGGAGGCGATCCACGCGCCCGACTTTGACCCGACGCAGAAAGTCGTGCTGGAGGAGAAACAAGTGGCGAATAGCAGATTGATTCAATCTCCAAGATTGAACCAATCTAGCATATCCTTCGTGCAGTACAGGCTCAATGAGGTCGAGTTGAAAGTGAGCACGCCGGTGAGCGGCTACCTGGTGCTGAGCGATGTCTACTATCCGGGCTGGCGGGCGACGGTGGACGGGGGCGCGACAAAGACTTGCGAGGTGCTGCGGGCCGATTACGCCTTCCGCGCCATAATGCTCCCTCCAGGCGAGCACACGGTCAAAATGCAGTTCAAACCATGGACGTGGCGCGTGGGCCTTTGCGTGAGCCTCATCACGTGGACGGGGATTGCAGCTTGGGTTATCTTGAGAAAATTGTTCCGAAGCGACGACAAGAGTCTCTTACCAAAGAACGCCAATTGACCACTGAGGGGAATTCAGCGATCAATTGGCGTGAGGGGCAC
>CAZDYW010000085.1:0-8936 GCA_964509655.1 uncultured Anaerolineales bacterium | reverse complement strand
TCCAACGCACGCCTCAAGTCGCGAGGTTTATCAGCCTCGATGGGAACGTACTCTACGCCAGGATAATGCTCCTCGAAGAAAGCCCTCAAATCGCCAGGCCACAGCTCTGGGTTGACAGCTATCACCCGCCGCGATTCTAAATCGCCGATACCGGCATCATCGGCGCTGGAACCGATGGTATAACGAAATTCATCCCACCCTCCGTCAACAGCCGCCAGGGCCCAAGCTGCACCGGCGCTAGGTGGAAGCAGAACATAAGTACGCTCATACTGCTCGCGGGGATTTCCACGCTCCTTTGAAGGTTCAGGCTTCTCTGGCTTCTCCGGTGCATCACCGACACGAATCAGTTGCACATCGTCCCAGTAAGCATCCGAGGTTCGGAAAGGCCAGAGGGAGAATGCCTTGAGATAGACGACGATTTTTCCGCTATCGGGGGCGACGAATCTCAGCGGTGGGACCTGATGATAGGCATTGTATATGCACGCTCCATCGCCCCATTTAACAGAGCCACCGAAAGGATCAGGGTCACCAAAACCAACGCCAACGCGGAAAGTGAAATTGCCAATAGCATCGTTCTCCGGTTCACCGTTGAGTTCAGGCACCTCATTCTCCGGGATGTAGACCGGGCCACAGCCCACCGCCGCCGAGCAGCCTGAATTCTCCACGGCCAACTCCCCGTGATGAGCAGACCAAGCATGTGCATAAGCGGAAAGCTCATATTCAGCGCCGGGCTCCAGCCCCTCGACGATCTGATATAATCCAGCATGCTGTCTTCCAAACATCGTGAAGGCCATCCAGGCCCAGTTCCCATCGTGAACCCGTGGCGGGTCGAGGAAGGGCGCCGCCTTGGGTATCACCTTGCATTCGGGGCGACGGAACTCCTCCCCTTCCTTGAACCAGGTGACCCAGCCTTCAGGAGTATAAATCTCACCATACTCGACACCGGTGTGTGTCGCGCGGACCCAATCCCCTTTACCGTCTTTCCCCTCAAACGAGGGGTTTCTAAGCACATTCTGCGACACGCCTTCCCCCTTTCTCGCTGGTATTTAATCGAAGCCCAAACCACGCTCCCGCAAGCTTACAAATCGCTGTTGCCCGATGACCAGATGATCCAACACCTCAATGTTCAACAGATCTCCTGCTGTGATCAAGCGTCGGGTCACCTCCACATCTTCATGGGAAGGAGATGGATCTCCCGATGGATGATTGTGGGCCACAATGACCGCAGCACAATTGCGTTTGATGGCCTCGCGGAAGACCTCGCCGACACGGATGTGAGAAGCGTTGAGGCTCCCTACATACATTGTGTCCGAACCCAACAAACGATTGCGGGTATCCAGGTAGAGCACCCGAAAGTTCTCTTGCTCCAGATGGGACATCTCGGCCATCAGGAGCTGCGCCACATCGGATGGGGAACGCACGACGAAACGCTCCTCCGGTGTGGCGAGCAGTATCCGCCGCCCCAACTCCAAGGCGGCCTTGAGTTGAGCGGTCTTGGCATTGCCCAGACCTCTTTCTGCCTTCAGTTCGGCGAAGCTGGCGCGGGCCAAGCCAGGGAGTCCATCATAGCTACTCAGCAAGCGCCGCGCCATATCCAAGACACTTTCACCGCCCACGCCTGTGCGCAAGATAATAGCCAGTAACTCCGCCGTCGAAAGCGCCCCTTCCCCTGCCCTGATCAGACGCTCACGGGGACGCTCGCCTGCGGGCATATCCTTAATCGTTGGTCTTATTACATTTTCCATTGCAGTGAACTCATTCCCGATAATCTGGACTGCTTGAGGCCCTAAAGGCTTTCTGGAAACCTCTAGAGTCTTGCTAATTTACCACATACCAACACTTGCTCCTCCAACAACCGATGGTATAATAGCCGGGTGCATCTAAATCAATCCTTAATCTTAACCCTTAACCTTAAACCTTAACCCTAAATATGGAACAAATCCTAGAAAACATCCCGACTTATCTTACCATTCTCTCTACCATTTGTGGCGGTGTGACCATTGCTTTGTTAGGGGGAATGGTCATCTGGACTTTTCGCGACATCCGCGCCCGTTCGCGAGATATTTTGGCCCAGATTCTCGCCACCTTGCTCGTGCTCGTGTTACCCATCATCGGGCTGGTGGTATACTTAATGCTACGACCACGAGAGACCCTAGAAGAAGCATACGAGCATTCCCTAGAACAAGAGGCGCTGCTGCAAGCCATTGAGGAGCCAGAAAACTGTCCTGGCTGTGGACAGCGGGTTAAGGGCAATTACCTCTATTGCCCTGCTTGTCACACTCAACTCAAGCGGGCCTGCCCATCATGTGGAAGCCCGCTAAATTTACGCTGGTCACTATGCCCTTATTGCGGCGCCAGTGTCACCCCGCAGGCAATTGAGCCCGTCCCCACCTCCGAAGAGGAAACGTAAAGCCCTCCTTACAAATTACGTTTTACGCCCTACGCCTCCTCGCCCATCACGTGGACCTTGAGCATATTGGTCTTCCGACCCTGACCGAAGGGAATACCGGCGGTCAACACCACTCGATCCCCCCAGGCCACCAAGCCCTTGTCACAGGCTGCTTGCACCATCATCTCCACCATCTCATCGGTGGACTTGAACTCCGGCACCTCCACGGGGATCGCGCCCCAAACTAGCGCTAAGCGGTACAGCGTCTCGCGGCTGGGCGTTACGACCACGACGGGGACGGAAGGACGATGGCGGGTAACCATGCGCGCCGTCGTGCCCGACATCGTCCCAGTGACGATGGCTTGAGCTTCCACCTCTTGAGCGATTTCGACAGCAGCGGAGCTGATGGCCTCGGTGACTTCATAAGCCTCATCTTCGTGCTGCAGACGACTGGGGGAGAGATGAGCCTCGGCGTTGGCGCAAATCTTCGCCATGGTCTCCGCCGCCACAATGGGATGATGGCCCACGGCCGTCTCGCCAGAAAGCATCACTGCATCAGTACCATCCAGGATAGCGTTTACTATATCCGAGGCCTCCGCACGTGTAGGATGCGGATTTTCTATCATCGTCTGGAGCATCTGCGTGGCAGTGATGACAGGCTTACCAGCATGATTGCAAGCACTGATGATGCGCTTCTGATGAAAGGGGACCTCCTCGGCCGGCGTCTCCACGCCCAAATCTCCACGGGCCACCATAACACAGTCAGCCTCGCTCAGTATCTCGTCGAAGACCGAAAGAGCCTCCGGTTTTTCAATCTTGGCGATGATGGGCGTGTTGGAGCCTCGGCTGCGGAGGAAATGGCGCAGTTCACGCACGTCGGCAGCTCTGCGCACGAAGGAAAGAGCGAAAAAGTCCACCCCTTGTTCCAGCGCGAAAGCAGCATCCTCACGATCTTTTGAGGTAAGTGCGGATAAGGAGAGACGCGCTCCTGGAACGTTAATCCCTTTATGAGAAGTCAAACGCCCGCCTGTGACTACACGGCACTTCAAGCCAGCTTCGCCAGCATGCTGAGTGACGACCAGGGATAAATTTCCGTCATCGAGTAGAATGGTCTGGCCCGGTCGCAGGTCCCGCAGTAGCTTCGGATGGGGAACTGGTACCTCGTTATCTGCATCCTCATGAGGATGAGGCGTGAGAATCACATGCTTTCCCGCACATAGCTCCATCCCCCCTTTGATTTCACCCACACGCAGCTTTGGCCCTTGCAGATCGGCCATCACGGCCACCAACTGATTTTCCTCCTCGGCCACTTCCCGCAGTGTGGAAATCGACTGCTCGTGAGTAGCATAATCGCCATGGGAGAAATTGATACGCGCTACACTCATTCCAGCTTGCATGAGTCCGCGCATCACGTCGGGGGATTCGGAAGCGGGGCCAATGGTACAGACAATTTTCGTGCGTGGCATAATCTCTCCTTGAAAAATGCCCTGATCGCCCGACATTCTATCAACCTCCCGCAGATTTGAATACGACAAATCTACGGGAGGTTAATTTAGGCAAGAATAACCCTGTTACCACGAGGGCGGAAGTGAAGCCACAATGACTTACGCCCCAACTTTTCGAGAGGATATGGTTGAAGGGTCAGGCTATAGAAGCGGCTAGAAATGCGCTTTGGGCACCCTGGGGCTTACTCTCGCTAAGAGCGCAAATTATTGAAAGCCTCCATTCCTGCATAGTCAGCTTCAGTACCCAGTTCTTGCTCGATGCGCAGCAGTTGATTGTACTTGGTCACTCGCTCGGAGCGGCAAGGTGCTCCGGTCTTGATCTGACCGGTGTTAAGCGCCACGGCGAGATCGGCGATTGTGGCATCCTCAGTCTCGCCCGATCGATGGGAGACAACGACAGTCCAGCCGGAGCGCTGCGCCAACTGGACAGCGGCGATGGACTCGCTCAGGGTGCCGATCTGGTTGACCTTGCAGAGGAGAGAGTTACAGGCACCCAAGTCGATGGCCTTCTGCACTCGCTCGGTGTTGGTCACCAGCAAGTCATCGCCCACGATCTGTATCTTGTCGCCCAGTTGTTCCGTCATCACGACCCAGCTATCCCAATCATCCTCAGCTAGCCCATCCTCGATGCTGATGATAGGGTATTTTTCCACCCAGTCGGCGTAGAACTGGACCATCTCTTCACCGCTGAGTTCTCGCCCCTCCTTCTTCAAAATATACTTGCCACCTTCAAAGAATTCACTGGCCGCTGGGTCAAGAGCGATGCGAATGTCATCACTGGCCTTGTAACCTGCCTTCTCGACAGCCTCCAGGATAACCTCAATGGCCTCCTCATTGGCCTTGAGGCTGGGAGCGAAACCGCCCTCGTCACCAACGCTGGTGGATTTGCCCTGGGCCTTGAGCACGGCCTTGAGCGCGTGGTAGACCTCACTACCCCAACGGAGCGCCTCGGCGAAGGTAGGTGCACCGACCGGCATGATCATAAACTCCTGCAGGTCAGGGCCATCCATAGCGTGCTTGCCACCGTTTAGAATGTTCATCATCGGCACTGGCAACACGTGAGCGTGCACGCCGCCGACGTAACGGTAGAGCGGCACTCCCAATGCGTTAGCCGCCGTTTTGGCCACGGCCAACGAGACGCCTAGCATAGCGTTGGCACCTAGCCTCTCCTTATTTGGCGTACCATCCATCTCCAAAAGCCTAGCATCGATCCCAGCTTGATCGACTACATCCCATCCAGCCAACTCATTGGCGACAACTTCATTAATGTTACAAACAGCCTGCAATACGCCCTTGCCGTTGTAGCGATTTTCGTCGCCATCACGCAACTCCAGCGCCTCGTGCACGCCGGTTGAAGCTCCCGAAGGCACAGCAGCTCGCCCCCAAGCGCCGTCCGCCAGGATTACTTCCACCTCTACAGTAGGGTTGCCCCGTGAATCTAAAATCTCACGAGCAAAAACATTCTGAATCTCGGTTACGATCATCTTTTATCACTCCTTTATCATCCTAACCCGGACAGATCCGGAACCAAAAGTCAACCACGGATTGCACTGATTTTCACAGATTTTTCTCTCTTCCCATCCGTGCAATCCGTGAAATATGTGGTTCAGTTCTTGCTTTTTGCACAAGGATTTGACCGGTAAGATACTAAATCTCAAAGCCCTGCCATTTCACAGAGGAGATCGAAATCGAAATGTTCGGCGAAGAGATTTTCAAATTGTTCCAGCTTGGTCTTCTGTCCAAGACGAGTTTTTCCGAAGACATTCTCAATGGACTCTACAGTCTCCAGCGTATTTTTGCGCACGAGCAGTACTGGTACGCCTATATCCTCGGCCCGGCGCAGCACCTCCGGCATGGGACGCAGATGACCGGTCAGGACAAGGCACTTAGTCCCAGTCTCCAACGCTACAAGCTGCATGTCGGAACGGTCACCGCCGGTGATCACGGCCTTGGAGCCAGGAATGCGCCGAATGCGCGGGAGCGCCTGATCCACTCCCATTGCCCCGACAATAAATCTCTCGATGAGCACGTCACGCTTTTCCGGCAAGGCCAGGAACTCCCCTCCTAGCACATCGGCCAGTTCCCCTACACTGATGGCTTGTAGCTCCTCCTGATGCGGGATTGTGCCTAGCACGTGGATGCCCTGCTTCTCCAGGCAGGGGTTACATATGCGCGTAGCCAGCCGCAATTCACGCATCGGCACTGAGTTGATTATAGTTCCCAACAAGCGATCTCTCAGCACGCTCCGCGCTGCTATGCAATCATCGGCCTGGCTTACGCGGTGATGATAGCGAACAATGGTGACAGCCTGCATATCCAGAGCATTCGTCACTGTCAAGGCATCCAATTTTATGCTAAGGCCCTCCTGAAGTGAACCAGAGCCTTCGACCAGTATGACATCCTTATCGGGCACTATTTTCTCGTAGGATTCCTTGACCTCCGCGAGAAGATCGCGTTCAGTGCATCCACAACGCATCTCTCGCGCCAAGTCGGGAGTGAGGACTATTCCCACAACCTCTTCCGAATGCTCCGAAAGGTCCAGCATTTGGCGGATGAAGTGCGCATCCTCATCCAGGGCTTGCCCAGGCGTCGGCTCCCAGGGCTGAGTGGAAAGGGGTTTGAAATAACCGACCCGATATCCTTCTTTCTGTAGCCTTCGTCCCAGTGCCAGACAAACGGCTGTTTTGCCAGAAAACGCTTCAACAGAATTGATGTATAACGCCTTCATAGTTCCTCCTCAGATTTAGTAGATCGGTACACCGGAAAATTGTCAGATGGAAGACAACTTACCACTTTACCAATCTACCATTTTACCAAAAAAACCAATTATGATGACAGCACTAATCGCATGTCAATCGCCATCGCCCCGCGTCCCTCCTCGAACACCATCAGCGGGTTAATGTCCAACTCCACGATCTCCGGGAAGTCCGTCACCAGTTGACTGATGCGAAGCAGCGCATCAACCATCGCTTCGTGATCGGCTGGCGGTTCTCCCCTAATGCCCTCTAGAAGCGGATAAGAGCGAATTTCGCGGATCATTTCCTCAGCCTCTTCACGGCTGAAAGGAGCCACACGGAAGGCTACGTCTTTGAGAGCCTCCACATAGATGCCTCCCAAGCCAAAAGCGACCAAAGGTCCAAACTGCGGATCGCGGCTCATTCCCAAAAGAACCTCTCGACCACTGGTGACCATCTCCTGCACCAGACAACCCCATATGCGTGCGCCCTCCACGTAGCGACCGGCGCGATATACGATCAGATCAAAAGCGTCACGTACATCTTCCGGCGAGCGCAAGTTCAACTTGACGCCGCCCACATCGGTCTTGTGGAGGATGTCGGGCGATGCCACCTTGAGTACAACCGGGTAGCCTATCTCCTCGGCAATCTCCACTGCCTCATCAGAGGTCTCGGCCAAACGGGAATCTGGAATGGGAAATTCATAAGCATCCAGCACCTCACGTGCTTCCGCGTCGCCGATGGAAACGCGGCCCTCGGAACGCACACGATCGAACAGTTCGCGCACGGCGGGCTCGCAGGCCTCACAAGGCTCTACCTCGAACAGTGGTCGCTCTCGCTCACGCCGATATTCATCCATCGCTGCCAGCGTAGCAGCGGCTCGCTCTGGATAAGGATAATTGGGCACACTATATTGCCGCAGGATTCTCACGCCAGAGTCGATGCGATCTTCTCCCATAAAACAACCCAGGATGGGTTTATCCGATTCCTGGGCCATACGACCAACCGCGTGGGCGGTCTTCTCAATCTCAGTCATCGCCTGGGGGGTGACGATGACGACCACTCCGTCCACCTTGGAATCCTCCAATACTAACCGGAGTGCTTCTTCATATCGATCTGCCAGTGCATCTCCCAGCACATCGACCGGGTTCGCGGAGCTGGCCGCGCCCGGCAAGTAATCGTCCAAGGATCGCACTACATCCCGACTAAGGCGTGGGATCTCCAGCCCGGCGTGCTCCAACGCATCAGTGGCCAGAATACCCGGCCCGCCAGCGTTGGTAACGATGGCGATGCGGTTTCCTTGCAGATGAGGCTGATAGGCAAATCCCAAGGCGCAGTCGAAAAGCGCCTCCATTGAAGAGGCGCGAGTGACGCCCGCTTGCTTGAAAGCGGCCTTGTAAGCAGCCTCAGAACCGGCCAAACTGCCAGTGTGGGAAGAGACGGCTCGCGAGCCAGACTTGGTGACGCCAGATTTAATGGCGACTACGGGTTTTTTCCGCGTGACCTTCCGCGCCACATCGATGAACTCTTGACCATCGGGCAGCCCCTCAACGTAGATGAGGATCACTTGAGAGGCTTCGTCCTCCCCCCAAGCCTTCAGTAAGTCGATCTCGCTTACATCGGCCTTGTTGCCCAAGCTGACGAATTTAGAGAAGCCCACACGCCCGGCCATAGCCATATCCAGAACCGCTGTGCCCAGCGCTCCCGATTGGGACATGAAAGCGATGGGGCCGCCGGGCGGCATGCCAGCGGCGAAGGTAGCGTTGAGCGGGGTCTCAGTGTCGATCACGCCCAGGCAGTTCGGCCCGATGATACGCACGTCATGCTTATCAGCAATGTCGATTAATTCACGTTCCCGTTCCAGTCCCTCACGCCCAGCCTCGCGGAAGCCAGCGCTGATGATCACAACGGATGAGATATCCTTCTGACCACACTCTTCAAGTACATGTGGCACAATCTTGTAGGGGATCACGACAATCGCCAGATCTACAGGATCGGGGATATCCAACACGGATGAGTAAGCCTTCAACCCCAATATCTCATCAGCTTTGGGATTGATGGGGTAAAGCGAACCGGAATAACCTCCCTCTTGAAGATTAGCTAGAACGGCATAGCCTAACTTTTCAGGATCACGGGAGGCGCCAACGATAGCGACAGATTGGGGAGAAAAAAAAGCATCTAGCATAGGTACCTCGTCTTTGTTTACTAAACGTACATCCAGTTAAATATCAGGAGGAAGCGCTCGTTGCCGAAGTGATGCGGGAAGAAAGGAACGCCCTCAGACAAGGTTACTATATATGAAAACGA
>CAZDYW010000084.1:0-9008 GCA_964509655.1 uncultured Anaerolineales bacterium | reverse complement strand
GCAGCCATGGAAGCGAGGATAACATAGATGTCCAAGAAGATTGAAGCGACACGGTTCGGTTTCCGCCAGTTGTTGGAGCTAGATGCTTGCACCCGTTGCGGCGAGTGTGTCAAGTGGTGTCCCACTTTTACGGAGAAGCAAGAATTGGACGATATCACCCCGCTGCGGAAGATCGAACGGGTTCGATCCTTCATGAGGGCCCAGGCACTGGGGCTGCTGGGGCGAATACTCGGCTATCGGCGCGCCGATGAGGATACGCTTCAGATGTTCTCCACGGGCACCTACGACTGCACGCTCTGCGGACGTTGCGCTGCTGTCTGCCCCGTCAATATAGAGACACGCTCACTGTGGATCAGCATGCGCGAAACGTTGGTCGATCAGGGCGTTTACCCCGAAACTTTTGACCATCTGCGCAAAGCAGTTACCACAGATCATAACATCTCCAGCGATGATAACGCCGACCGGCTGATTTGGAGCGAGAATCTGCCCCAGGCTCCAGAGGGTGTGGGGGGCAAGGAGCAAGCCGAGGTGGTCTACTTCGTCGGCTGCGTGGCCTCCTTCTATCCTCGTTCCTACTCAGTGCCGCAGAGCATCGTGGAAATCCTCGATAAGGCCGAGATAGACTTTATGACCCTGGGAGGGGAAGAGTGGTGCTGTGGGTTCCCGCTGATCATCGCCGGGATGGGGGATGCAGCGGTCGAGTCGGTGCGCCACAACGTGGAAGCGGTGCGTAAGACCGGGGCGAAGCGCCTAGTTGCCTCTTGTCCCTCTTGCTATCATACCTGGAAGCACGATTACCCCCACATCATTGGGGAACCACTTGGCTTCGAGGTACTGCACGCTACCGAGATGCTGGAGCAAATTATCGATGAGGGGCGTATTCAATTGAAGCCCTTCAAGCGCCCGGTTACATATCACGATCCTTGTGACCTGGGGCGCACCAGTGGCATCTACGATGCACCGCGCAACATCATTCGCGCCATCCCCGATATCGAATTTACGGAGATGGAACACTACGGAGAATACTCGCTCTGCTGTGGTGGCGGCGGCGATGTGGAAATGGCCGATGCTGACCTGACGTCAGCCATTGCTCAACGGCGCGTGGAGGAGGCGGCGGCGACAGAGGCGAAAGTCATCCTTTCGGCCTGTCAGCAATGTGAGCGCACCCTGGCCGGCGCCACTCGCCAAGCCAGGTTGCGAGTGCGAGTGATGGACATTGCCGATCTGGTCGCCCGTCAGATGACCGACTGAGCTTAATCAACCCAAGCGCTCTGCCCTGTCCGGCCCCTGCATACTGTCAGGGGCCGGACATTCGCACGGGGGGTGCTTTTTCAGTACCTTGCGCTGTATGTCAGAAGTAGTAAAATTGCAAGCTGCACAGTTTTGTGTACCTAAGTGCTGGATGTGAAATCCAGAACGATGACTGATTAAACTTGAAGCAATGAAGGAGAATCATAAGCAATGAAGCTCAATCGTCTCGAAACCGTTTCTTGGCAGGATTCACAGTTACTCTATCACGCACAACCCCGATTGGACCGTGAAGGCTTGAATCTGCTTTCACCGGGTGAGCCTTACCTCTGCCTGGGCCGCTTCCAGGACGTGGAGCAAGATGTTGACGTGGAGTTCTGCCGCGAGAACAACATCCCTATCTTCCGGCGCGAAGTTGGCGGCGGCGGAGTATATCTTGATGGCGAGCAATTGTTTTTCCAATTGATCATCCATCGTGATAACCCGCTGACCCCTAAAAGCAAGGAAGCGTTCTATCGCAAGTTTCTTCAGGCTCCCATCGAGGCCTATCGGGCGTTAGGCATTCCGGCCGAATATAAGCCTGTCAATGACATAGTGGCCAATGACCGCAAAATCTCCGGCACCGGTGTGGCCGAAATCGGTGACTATATCGTTTTCGTCGGTAATCTGATTGTGGATTTTGACTATGAAATGATGGTGCGCGTTCTGCGCGTGCCCGATGAAAAATTCCGCGACAAGGTTTACAAGACACTACGCGAGAATCTCTCAACTGTCCGACGGGAAATCGGCTCTGTACCGCCGAGGGAAGAACTATGGGATCTGATGGCAGAGAAGTTCAGCGAATTGCTCGGCCCGATGGAGGTACAGACGACGGTAGACGATGTATGGCGTGCCAAAGCTGATGAATTAGCGGCTCGCTTCCTCACCGATGAGTGGCTATATCAAAAAGGCCGGCGTCGCGCTGACCACGAGGTCAAGATCCGCGCTGGCGTGCAAGTGAGGCAGAAGATGCACAAGGCATCCGGCGGTTTGACCCGTGCCACGACCGAGGTGCGAGACGGCGAAATTGTCAATGTAGCCATCTCTGGCGATTTTTTCTTTTATCCCGAAGAGAAACTGGCTGACCTGGAGGCCGCTTTGGTTGGCGTGCCACTTGAGGAAATTGAGCAAGCCGTCACCAGTTTTTATGAGGAACATGGGATCGAGAGCCCCGGAGTCACCCCGGCCGATTTTGCGCAACTATTGGCTTGAACGTAACTGCTACCAAGATATTCGCCCAGAGAGGAAATACAGAGAAAAAAGGAGATACATTTAATGATCGATCTTTCTATTGATGAACAACAGCTTGAGCGCACTGTACAGCGTGCGCGTGAGCGAGAGATCATCATCCCCACATTTGCACAAATGAAGGACCCCACGTTGATCCCCGATAGCGTCAAGAAGCGCTTGTCGGAGATCGGCCTGTGGGACATCGCGTCGCTGAACCTTTTCCGTATCACTTGGAAAAACGAGCCCACGGAGCAAGGCGGGGGATTCAACGGCGTCAATTATGTCGAGTTGCCATCATCGCTGACCGGTGTGCCGGCGCGCATCATCGCGCTGGTGGGCAAATGGTTCCCCACCGGTTCGCACAAGGTGGGCGCTACCTTCGGCTGCCTCGTGCCGCGACTGGTCACCGGCCAGTTCGATCCCACGTATCAAAAAGCGGTCTGGCCATCGACGGGTAACTACTGCCGAGGCGGTGCCTACGATGCGACGCTATTGGCCTGCGAATCTATTGCCATCCTGCCGGAGGAGATGAGTCGAGAGCGCTTTGAGTGGCTCGCCAAGGTCTCCGGCGAGGTCATTGCCACGCCCGGGTGCGAGAGCAACGTTAAGGAGATCTTCGACAAGACCTGGGAACTGCGCGAGACGCGCGAGGACGTGGTGGTCTTCAACCAGTTCGACGAGTTCGGCAACCACCTCTGGCATTACGATGTCACCGGACGCGCGATGGAAGAGGTTCTAGAGCGGGAACTGGGGCCACGTGACCGGTATCGCGGAGTGGTGCTGACCACTGGTTCGGCGGGCACCATCGGCTGCGGCGACTATATGAAAGAGATTTTCCCCACTAGCAAGGTGGCAGCTAGCGAAGCGCTTCAGTGTCCTACACTGCTGCTCAATGGTTATGGTGGTCATCGAATCGAGGGTATTGGCGACAAGCACGTGCCCTGGATCCACAACCTCAAGCACACCGATATGGTGATGGCCATCGACGACGAAGCTTGCATGAGCCTGACGCGGCTGTTCAACGAGCCAGCAGGTCGCGAGTATCTGATCAATCAAGGCGTACCGGAGGAACTGGTGAGCAACCTGGACCTGCTGGGCATCTCCAGCATCGCCAACGTGCTCTCCAGCATCAAGTTCGCCAAGTGGTATGAGTTGGATGAGGAAGATGTAGTTTTGACCGTCTTCACCGATTCGATGGAGCTCTATCAGAGCCGTTTGCGCGAACTGCACGAGGGCCATGGTGAGTACACAGAGGCTGATGCCGCTGCCGATTATAACCAGTACCTTCAAGGCTGCACGGTGGATTACGTGTTTGAGCTCGGTTACTGGGAGAGAAAGCGCATCCACAACCTGAAATACTTCACCTGGATCGAGCAGCAGGCCAAGGAACTTGAGGAGCTAAACGCACAATGGTACGATCGCGAATACTGGGACGAGATCCACGATCAGGTCGAAGAAATCGACGAGCTGATTGATGCCTTCAACGAGAGAGTGGGATTGTTGGGTGGTTAAGGAGGAAAAGGATTGAACCGCAATACGCTCTCTGAAGGGAAGTTTTTGCTTTGTGCAGTGCGGCATCGCCGAAGTCTGGATGTCCACTTGAAAATCTATTCGGGCGATCCGAAAGAATAGGTGGGTATCTTTGTTTGTAAGCGACCAGGTTCCTTGTTGGAACCTGGTCATTTGCTGTAGATTGTACCATATCTTCGATTTGGGCAATTGGATATTAGAACCTTCTTTTGAGAGGTTAATCTAACTGCACAAGTTGCATATTTTTACACAGAAAACTAAGGATAAATTAAGGAGATTATGTATGTCCGCTGAATATGATGTCAAAGATCTCGATCTGGCCCCCGCAGGACGCCGCCGCATCGAGTGGGCGGAGCGGGAGATGCCGGTCTTACGCCTCATCCGCGAGCGCTTCAAGAAGGAAAAGCCGCTAAATGGTGCGCGCATGTCGGCCTGTCTCCACATCACCACAGAGACGGCTAACCTGGCCCGCACGCTCCAGGCCGGTGGCGCCGAGGTGGTGCTGACCGCCTCCAACCCGCTTTCAACACAGGATGACGTGGCGGCAGCGCTTGTTTCCTACTATGAGATACCCGTCTTCGCCATCAAGGGCGAGGACAACGAGACTTACTATGAGCACATCCACGCTGCGCTTGATCACGAACCCCAGATCACGATGGACGACGGCGCTGATCTGGTGAGCACTCTCCACAAGAGCCGCACGGAGCTGATCGATAACGTCATCGGCGGCACCGAGGAGACTACCACCGGCGTCATCCGCCTGCGTGCGATGGCGAATGAAGGCGCATTAGCTTATCCCATAGTGGCCGTCAACGACGCGATGACGAAACATCTATTCGATAATCGTTATGGCACCGGCCAGTCGACGCTGGATGGCGTCATTCGCGCTACCAATGTGCTGATCGCGGGCAAGACGGTAGTGGTAGCGGGCTATGGCTGGTGCAGTCGCGGTATCGCAATGCGGGCCAATGGGCTGGGGGGCAATGTCATAGTCACCGAAGTCGATCCGCTCAAAGCGCTGGAAGCGGTGATGGATGGGTTCCGCGTGATGCCGATGGCGGAGGCCGCGCTGCAAGGCGATATTTTCATCACCTCCACTGGCGACATCAACGTCATCGATCGGCATCACTTTGAAGTGATGAAGGACGGCGCCATCGTGGCCAACTCTGGACATTTCAACGTGGAGATCAATATCCCAGTGCTGGAAGAAATGGCAGAGGAGCCGCCGCGCCGCGTGCGTCCCTTTGTGGATGAGTTCACACTGCCCGATGGTCGTCACATCTACCTGCTGGCAGAAGGTCGCCTGGTCAATCTCTCCGCCGCCGAGGGTCATCCCAGTGCAGTGATGGATATGTCCTTCGCCAACCAGTCCCTTTGCGCTGAGTATATGCTCGAACACGCTGATGAACTGGAGCGCACGGTCTACAATGTGCCCCAGGAGATCGACGAACACATTGCAGAGCTCAAGTTGGAGGCAATGGACATCGAGATCGATGTGCTGACACCAGAGCAGGAGAAATATCTGGCGTCTTGGGAGATAGGGACCTAGAAACCAAAAGACATTTGGGAATATATGACAAGACAATTCTTAGGGGACCGTTTCGTTTTCTTAGCCAGCTGCTTGTTTTTCATAATCATCTCGGCATTGACGGCCTGTTCGTCTCCATCCACAGTTTCTCCCACGCCGACTTCTGTCAAGACGGAAGTCGCGCCGGCGACGGCCGCCAGTACACCTCGACCCACATCCACGCCGGAGCCAACGCCCACACCGACGATTACCCCAACACCCACACCGGAGCCGACGCCCACCCCTCCGCCGCTGCCGCAGGTCTGCTTGAAGCAGAAGTTCATTGAGGATATTGAGCTCTGCCACGCCGTCACACAGTACGACATCGACCTGACCGTGGATCTGGAGGCCGCCCAGGTGACGGGCAGTCAGCAAATTACCTATACCAACGCGGAGAACGTGGCGCTGGATGATCTTTACCTACGGCTTTTCCCTAACAGTCGCGGCTATGGCGGGACTATGAGCGTGACACATCTGTTGCTGGCTGGAGAGCCGATCATGCCTCAGTTTGAGCTGGATGATACGGCCGTGCGGCTGCCGCTTGAACCACCACTGGCCCCAGGACAGTTTGTCACGCTCTCTATGGATTTCTTCGTCGGTGTCCCCCAATCGGGCGTCTCCGGTCACGCGCTGTTCTCCTACCTGCAGGGTGTGATGGCCTTGCCGACAGTCTATCCTATCATCCCCGTCTACGACGAAGAGGGCTGGAATGTCGAGCACGTGCCGGAGCATAGCGATGATCTCCACACAGACATCGCCCGTCATCACGTGCGAGTCACTGCGCCAGAAGATTTGACTCTTGTCGCTTCCGGGGTCTGCAAGAATCCCCAAGCCGGGACCTGGATCTGCCAAGCCGCGCCGATGCGTGACTTTACTCTGATCCTGGGGGAGGATTATGAGCGAGCCGGTAGGGAGGTGGAAGGTGTAGTGGTCAACAGTTATTTCTACCCGCAGCACGCCTGGGGCGGGGGGAGAGCACTGGAGGTCGCCGTCGATGCCATGTCTGCATTTAGCGAGCTCTTCGGCCCCTATCCCTACACCGAGCTTGATGTAGTTGAGACGCCCAATCACCTGGGGGGGATGGAGTACTCTGGGCTGGTGGTCGTCGAGGATGGGCTCTATACGGGCGGCGGGGTAGAGTGGCTAACGGCCCATGAGGTCGCTCACCAGTGGTGGATGGTAGTGGTGGGCAATGACCAGATCGACGAGCCGTGGCTAGATGAAGCACTTACGCAATACAGCACTATGCTCTATTACGAGCAGGTCTACGGGAAAGATCGGGCGCAAGCAATACTGCGGGGAGAGTTCGAGAGGAGCTATCAGAGCGTGCTCCGGCAAGGCCGGGATATGCCGGCAGGCCTCTCTTCCGAGGAGTATCCCCCGGACCTATACTGGGACCTAGTGTATGACAAGGGGGCGCTATACTTTCACGAACTGCGGGAAGCGGTAGGAGATGAGGCATTTTTCGAGATTTTGCAGACCTACTACCGAAACCATCGTTATGAGATCGCAACCCCCGAGATGCTTCTTGATACTATAGAAGCAGTCACCGGCGATTCCTATCGAGATATCTACACAAAATGGATTAGTGGGAACTCGGACCAGTAGCCCCACGAAATAGCAAGAGTTTCGAAACGTTTCAAAAACCGGCGGGTACAGAAACTCGTTTGGGGTTGATAAGTTTGCCCAGCGCAGCGTAGCGCCCTTTCGGAGTGCAGCAATGGACGTGTTTTTGAAAGAAAAAGTCAATGATTCACAGTGCTCTCCTCCGTTTCTCGAGCACCGTAGCTGCGCCGATCCCCACGATGACTAAGGCGACCAGGAGCCACATCCACGTCCGGGACAACGTCACTTCCGTGTAACCGCCCACGGCTTCACCCTCCGCGACGTAAACGTAAACCTGGAATGGCCCGTACTGACCAACGTTGCCCGCCACATCGGCGGCGCGAACCCACACTGTGTGTGTGACACTATCCCACTGCGAGGCCCAGGCAAATTGCCAATCCTGAACCCCGTCGCCGTCAGGCACGCTGAAGGAAGCCGGTTGCCAAGCCGCCGTCTCCTCGTCGATGCGCACCTCAACCGAGATCACCTCGCCCCCAGAGGGCAGATCGCTCGCCGTGCCCTCAAGATCGGCTGGCCTCTCAAGACGGAGAGTCTCCAGCGTCACCGTGGGCGAGACCGTGTCGCTGAACGTAACCGTCTCGACTTCGCTGTACCGGCCACACCGATCCTGCGCCCGCACGCTCACATCCCACGTCGTCGCCGCTGGAAGCTCCATGTCGGCGGACCAGAACAGCGTCCCGGAGACAGGCTGCCATGCGCCGCTGTTGATCCGATACTCGACCAGCGTCAGGCCGCTGCCATAGCCATCGTCGGCAAAACCGAGAACCGGGCGGATCGCCTCGGTCGGATCGGTGGAGACGGTCACGGTGGGCGGATCGCAGTCCAGACGGTGGCTCAGATCGAGCTTCGCCCAGTCGCCGATGACGGGCAGGCTCACGTTGACGCTCATCGCCCGTGACCCGACCAGACTGCAAACATCGCTCGTCAACTGACCGGTGATGGTGATGGGAAGCTCGGCCCCGGGGCTCATCGCCGGGAGCTCGAACTGCCAGTCGCCGTCGAGGAGGGCCCCCTCCATGCCCTGGAAATCCAGGCCCGGGCCGACATCGAACACCAATGGCAAGCCAGCAGGAATGGTGTAAAGCTCCTGGTTCTTCAGTTCCGTCACATATTGCAGAGCGCTGTCGGGACACCAGGCCCCCTGTGGCGCTTGCAGACTGTCCAGCTCCATCAGCAGGCTGGTTCCCTTCGGCTGATTGAGCGTGGGCGTGATGGTGTCGCCCGGTCGCCAATTATACAGTTCATCCCAATCTCCAAACAGCGGGTTGTTGGTGGGAAAGACGGACCAGGGCTGCCCATCGTCGTCCAGGGCGAAAGCGAGCAACCGCAAGTCGGTGATGGAAAAAACATCCAATCCCAAGCGGATCTCGGTGTCGCCGCTGTCGCCCTGGGCGAATTCCCAGTCGGTACCCGTATCCTCCTGCCAGTCGCTGCCGTCGCATGCCCAAAGCGTGCCGCTGTTCGGGCTGGTGATCGCAACCGCATACTCGGCTTCAAAGGGGAGCGTGTCGCTCAGTGGTTCGACCTCGCTCACCACAGGCGGAACAACAGCATCCTCACAGCCGCTGTCCTCTGTGCTCAGGTAGATCCAAAGCGTCCCGTCCAGCTCCCACCAGGCCCCCATCCAGCCCAGGTAGACGTTGGCACCGTCCCAGGTGGTGAACAGCCGTTGCCGCCCCCACCAATCCAGGGCCTCTTCGAGTGTCAGTCCCCCCTCATAGATATGCTCGAAGTCATCGATGTACTCATATCCGACCCACTCCCACCC
>CAZDYW010000083.1:2006-9065 GCA_964509655.1 uncultured Anaerolineales bacterium | reverse complement strand
ATTCTCAAAGAGTGATGGCGCCACCAAATTTTCCAGACGCCCAAGGCGGCCTCGATCTTGACCGGCACGGTCATCTTGGATTCGCCGATGTGTCTGTCCTCGAAGTAGATAGGTACTTCCCGTATCTGGTAACCGAGCCGCTCAGCCACGTAGGCCATCTCGACCTGGAAGATGTAGCCCTGCGAGCGGATGCGGTTCAGGTCGATGTTTTCCAGCGCTTCGCGGCGCCAGGCCTTGAACCCGGCGGTAATGTCGCGCACTTTGCAGCCCAGGATGATGCGTGCGTAGAAGTTGGCCCATTGGGAGAGGAGCACGCGGCCCAGCTCCCAGTCCTCATCCAGTTCGCCGCCCTCCACGTAGCGGGAGCCGACCACCACGTCGTGCGTTGGGATGTATGATAACAGTCGGGGCACGTCGGCGGGCGCGTGTGAGAAATCACAGTCCATCTGTACAATGACTTCCGCTCCGTGCTCCAGCGCCCAGCGGAAGCCATCGATGTAAGCGCGGCCCAGCCCGCGAAGGCCGTCGCGGTGATAGACGTGTACTTGGTCGGGGTATTGGCCTGCCAGTTTGTCCGCAATGTGGCCGGTGCCGTCGGGGGATGCGTCGTCCACGATCAGGAGGGACAGGTGGGGAAGGTCTAAAGCGAGCAATGTTTCAGTCATCGAGCGGACGTTGTCGGCCTCGTTGTAAGTGGGGATGACGATGGTCAGTTTCACGGGGGTTTATTGCTCCTAGTAAAAAACGCTCGAAGCCCTGTGTTAGCAGCTTCGAGCGAACTTGGTGAACAATGATGACAAGCTCTTAAATTAGCGGCAGGAAGGATGCTAGATTGGCTGACTCTCGAACAGTGCTTGCTTTAGTTCCTTCACGCTGTTGAAGCGGCGGTCTGAGAGATCAAGCATTTTAATTGTCACGTTCAAGGGTTGTGTCTCTTTGCTGTTTTGTTCTACTTCCCAATCCGTGTAGGGGTAGAAAAAGGACACAGCCTCTTCCAGCCGCGTTGTAAGTAAATGCTGTATTTGCCGCGATTGTTCCGGTGTGACGATTACGAGAAAATCATTGATGTCCAGGTGGCCCACGAAGGCTTCGGGGTTTTGGCTTTCCTGCAAAGTGTGGCTCAGGACTAACGCCACCGCACGTACTACGTCATCCCGTGCTACAAAGCCATAGTTTTCTGAAAATGCCTTTAGCCCTTGCAGCCCTATGGCTATCACGGTTTGGTTGGGGCATTCTAATAGTTTGCTCAAGCGTCCTTCTGACAGTGCGGGGGTAGGCAGACCGGTGATGGGGTCGCGAGCGTGCTTCATGTGGGAGCGTTGCAGCACGTTGCGCACTCGTAGGCGCAGCTCTTGGAGATCAAAAGGCTTAGAGATATAATCGATTGCGCCCAGTTCCAAGCCGGATAACTTATCCCCTTTCTCTTTTCGTTTGGTCAAGAAGATGACGGGGACATGCTCGGTGCGACGTTGTGAGCGTAGGTGCTCACATACTTCGTACCCGGTTATGTCCGGCAGCTGAATGTCTAAAATGATTAAATCAGGAAGGTCCTTTTCGACATAATCCAGCGCATCTTTTCCCCAGCCAACTGAAACGGCATGGTAGCCCTGGGCCTCGAAGTAGGAACTGAGCATCTCGGCGGTGTTGGGCTGATCTTCTACGATGAGGATATGTGGATCCTTAGGCGTATTGTTTTCCTCTTCCCAGATAGGATCAGCATTGTTCGGCATGGGAAAGTTTATCCTATTGGGTCCTTGTAGATAGCATATGTACAGGCATCGTCGCCCATAGCCACGCATTCGATCTCATCTACGCGGAACTTTCGGCCACCGCTGACCCAGTGTAAACCCTCTTCCAGCAGTCCCTTGCCAGCGAAGCAGATCGGCCTATCGGCTGTGCGTCCCCAACAGACCGGGCAGGGGTTCATGATATAGGCGTAGAACTCGCCGCGATCCTCGACGGTGCTGTGCTGATCGCTGAACTTGGTGAAAACCTTGGCCATCGCCGGAATACCTGCTTTCAGTTTTGCCTTTAATGGCAGAACCTTGAAGGCCAGGTCCCCAACGCCGACCATAGCGCCGAGCTTTTGCACGCCCTCGGCGAAAGCAGCCCGTCCAGCCCGCAACTGCAACCCCCGCCCTCCACGGGGCCCGTACAGCTCGTCCAGGGCGCCGTTAAGGGCCGAGTAGTCGGCGAAGTCAAATCCTTTCTCCAGGTTTGCGGGTGGATAATTGTCGATTAGATGGGAAAGTCCGGCGAGGTTCAAGACGGCGTTTAAGCCGTTTTTGCCCATTACCTCTTCCATCGCCTCGAGATAGATGCGGGCGATTAGGTTAGGATAATAATAGCCACTTGGTTCAATTCGCTCCACTTTAGGCCCTCCTTAGAAGTCTTTCGTTTATAGGGCTTCCAGAATGGTAGCCAAGTCCTCGGATGCTCGGCGCATGTCCAAAAAAAGCAAGCCTAGCTTAGTTCCCTGACGGGCCAATACGGTCAAAACCGCTTCCTCACCAACAGCGCGGAGAACAACGTATCCACTTTCGCCTTTAATGTACACTTCGTCCAACATGCCGCGTCCCAGCTCGCTGGCGATACGTTCGCCGAGGGAGAGCATCGCGGCTGACATAGCAGAAACACGGTCTTCTTCGACGCCTGCTGGAAGGGAAGAGGCCATTGTCAGTCCATCCACGCTCACGACTGCCGCGGCCTCGACATCTGGGGTACTCATCTGCAATTCCTGCAAACGATTTACTAAGCGCTCGGTGCGGGATCTTTCCGCCATAGTCGCCTCCTTCGTTGCCTCTCTTGATGCCGATGCTCTTGCTTCTTACGCTAAATAAGTTATGGGAGAATACCATACATCACTCCCATTGTCAAGCGCTTGTCACATCCCAAGGGCGTGGTATAATCCCCGCTTGCGTTTTTTACTAGGGTCGTACTGTCACAAGGAGGAGATACTGTATGGGATTAGGGGAATTTCTGGACATGATCGCGGCATGGGCTCAGTCCATTGTCAGCACCATGGGATATCCAGGTTTGGTTCTGGTGATGTTCTTAGAAAATGTATTTCCCCCCATTCCCTCCGAAGTCATCCTCCCCCTGGCCGGCAGCTTGGTTTTAGAAGAACGCTTCACGCTTTTCGGCGTGACCGTTATGGGCATCATCGGCTCTGTGGCCGGCGCTTTGACTTTCTATGAACTCGGTCGCCTGCTTGGCGAATCGCGGGTGCGCGGCCTCATCCGCCGCTTTGGTAAATGGCTGATGCTCTCGGAAGAGGATTTCGATAGGGCCTTGGACTGGTTCAACCGCTACGGCGAGTCGGTGATCTTCTTCGGGCGCATGGTGCCGATTGTGCGCAGCTTGGTCTCTATCCCCGCCGGCCTCGCCCGCATGAACCTGGCCCGCTTCGGTATCTACACGGTCATAGGAACCGGGCTTTGGAGCTTTTTGCTCGCGCTCGCGGGTTACTTATTGGGCCAGAGTTGGCCCCTGGTCAGTGAATGGGTGAGCCGCTATGAGAAGGTCGTGCTCATCGTGGTTGTTGTGGCCGTTTTGGCCTTCATCGCCAGGCGCTTGTGGCAGCGCCGTCGCCGTGATGTATCTGAGCCATTGGTAGAATAATAGGTGCTGCCTCATAGCAGAGGCGGCTCATATGCCACTGGGTTGCTATGCCAAGCGCTGCCCGGCGCGAATTAGAGCCAGTAGAAACATCAACGTCAATCCCCCTAGCATTCCCACCAATAGGATGCTGCCTATTTCCATCAGAACAGAGTTGGTATTTCCGCCATTCATCAATGCGCTGACGCCCATCAATGCCACTCCCACCCCGGCCGCGTTCCATACCCCATGGATGGTCACGGCGGCGAAATAGGAGCTTAGAAGACGCCATGGCCGTCGCGTGCGCCAAAATTCCCCCCAGCCCCATCCGACTATTCCTCCCGTGAAGCAGTGCATCACAGTGGCGCCGAAGCGGGCCAAGGCTCCCAGCACCCAGCCATCCACTCCTCCCAACGCACCATTGAGCAGATTCTCCGCCAGCGCGAATCCTGCCCCGCCAGCCACGCCCCAAAGAAAGGCGCGGGCAGGGGATGGACGCACCCAACGTGCTGCTATCCCACCCACCAGCGTCTTGAGCGATTCCTCGATCAGCGGCACGGGGATGGAGAATAGCCCCAGCAACGAAAGGGCGACCGGCGGCGAGAGGAGTAAATTCAACAGATTGTCCTGATCGGCCAGCCAGAACGGATCCTGCAACTTTTCCGTCAGTGCCATAACCTCATCCGAGCCCCCGAATATCGTCAGAGCGACCATAACGGCCATAAAGACAAGGATGAACACCACCAGCACCTCGCTGAGCACGGCCCCGCCGATGGCCAACGTGCCACCGCTGGCCGCCCCGGCCCAGACCTCGCGGTGAGATCCATTTCTCCCCTGCAATCCATACCCCACCATCCGCAAAACTAGCAGCGGCGGGAGCGCCATCGCCAGAACGTGCATCGGTGGTAGCAGCACGGCGGGGGCCAGCGAGAGCGAGCTGATCAGCGTCCCCAGGCCGTAGACCACGACCAGCGCGAGCCACAGCCACCCGCTGCGCTTCGGCTGGAATGGACGCGCGGGACGCCCGCGCCATCCTGCCCATCCTTGCAGCGCCAGTGGGATGCCCAGAATGAGCCCCAGCGCCATCCCGCCCGCTATCGGCAGCGTCTCGGAAGCGGTCAGCCCGCCCCTAATAATAAAGCTCAACGCCAGCATCAGTAAACCGCTCCCCAAAGCGAGCGTGGCAAGAAGCGCCCCTCCGATGCTGGCGATGAGCCAAAGTGTGCGACGTTTCATACTTTTGTGGATACCTGAACTACTTCTCTTCTATCAGAATTGTCTCCAACGTATCCGGCTCGACATCCTCAGCCCCTGGTTGAAGCTCGGTCAAACTCTCGGCCACTTCCATGCCCTCGACAACCTCCCCGATGATGGTGAAGTTGCCCGTGAACTCCGGTTGAGGTACATAGTTGATGAAAAATGAGCTGCTGTTGCGCCCCGGAGCGGGTGTGTAGAGCGCCAGCTTACCGGGCTCCTCAAAGGTCAGATCGGGCGAAGTCTCGTCGCCGCAGTAGTAGCCGGGATAAGGCAACCCGCCACCGGTGTTGGTGGGATCGCCGCTCAAGGCCACCATCTCCGTGTCCACGTAGAAGAAATCCAGCCCATCATACCAGCCTTCCTCGGCCAGGAAGACGAAGCTGTTGACGTTGGTGGGCGCTTGTTCGGGGAAGAGATCGACGACGATGTCCCCCTTACTCGTGCGCAGCGTGGCTTGGTATTCCTTGCCCTCGTCGATGACCTGCGGTGGTACCTCTTCGTACATGTCTTCGCTCATCTGTATGAAGTCGATGAAACTGCCGATCTGGCCAAACCCGCCAAACTGCTGCGTGGGATAGAAAATCTTATTGACTACGTAGGTCGGAGTCGCCATCTGGCCATATTCCTGGTAGGCTTCATAGTCGGCCATGATCTGTTCCTTGTAGACGTGGTCTTCCAGCTCCTGAGCAAAGCGTTCGGCGTCTAACTCTAACTCCTCGGCATATCCTACCAAAGTCTCTTGCAACTCTTCACCAGAAAACTGTCCCCATTCCTGTTGCTTCTCGTAGAGCAGATCGTGCATCTCCCAGAACTTGCCCTGTGCGCCAGCGGCCTCGGCGGCCTCGGCGGTGATGATGGCCTTGTCGTGAATGCTGATCAGCGGTAAGTGGCGGTAGATGAAACGGATCTGATCGCCATACTGCTCTTGCAGGTAATCGCGCATCGTGCGCAGCCCCGCGCAGGCCGGGCATTGGAAATCGGCGTACTCGATGAAGGTGATGGGAGCGTCCTCGGGGCCTTCGATGTGATCGTCCTCATCTACCGATGGGATTCTCTCCTCGACCGGGAAACTGAATGTCTCGCACGTGGCCGGCCCAGAGGGCGTTGGACTCGACATAGGCGTGGCAGGTTCTTCCTCTGCTCCCACTTCCGCTTCCGTTGTAGGCGATGGTGGGGGTGATGTCGATGTCGATTCAGGCTCCGGCGACGGGGATGGCGGCAAAGTCGGCGAGTTGCATCCGGCGACCAGGGTGACTAACAAAACAATTGAAACTACAGCTAACTTACGCACAACAACCTCCTTGTTGCATCATCGGTGCTAAACACCCAAAACCACCGTCCTTGAGCATCTTGTGCGGCAAGCGTGCTAACTCTTGCTTGACCGCGATGCTATCGCGGACGATGGCCGAATGTTCAAACGGTCTATTCCGCACCGAAACTAAATTTCGTGACGGGTATTGTACCATAAAGAGTAGAACTCGGCTACCGAAGGGAACCCGTTTGGCAAGCGCCCTGATTTCGAGTACAATGAATAAAGGCTTCAATAGATTACGGAAGGAGAAAAAATGGCCAAGAAGCTTGTGCTGGAAGATCGAATCGAGATCGCCGCTTCCCCGACCGTGCTATGGACCTACCTCACCAAATTGGAGCGCTGGCCCGATTGGTTCCCAGCATTGACCGAAGCGGAATGGGTCGAGGGTACGCCCTGGACGGCGGGAGCAAAATTCTATCGGACTATGAGATGGGGCTTTCCCCTGGGCGATGTGACCGGCGAGGTCACCATCACCGAGATCACCCCATCGACATTTGTGGCCTGGGAAGGCCAGGTAGGTATGATGAACGCGATCCATAGTTTTCACCTTACCGGAACGGTAGCCGGCTCCGAAGTGACCGTTCGACATGAACTCCAAAGCTCTTTAATGCCCCTGGCCCGCATTCTGTTCCTGCCGCGTCGTATGCGCAACAAATATCAAGCGGCGCTGGATGGATTAAAGATGTACGTCGAGACGGGGAAGGTGTGAGGGCCTATTTGAAAATCCTATGATGTAGGGGCGACTCTCCGTGGTCGCCCGCAATGAGGTGGGCAAGCACAGGGTCCTGTCTCTATGAATGCAATTGCCCTATGGGAGGAGCGAGCGATGCCTGCAAAGAGCACTTGGTTTAGTCTTGCGCTCATCTTGCTCACCTTGCTCTCGGCATGCGCGG
>CAZDYW010000083.1:0-1906 GCA_964509655.1 uncultured Anaerolineales bacterium | reverse complement strand
CAGCCCCATACCACGATCACGGCTGAGGAAACAGATTTTGCCCAACAGAGGGAACAAATGGTAGTCAAAACGATCAAGAAGCGCGGTATCACCGATGAAGATGTCCTTCGCGCGATGGAAAACGTCCCCCGCCACCGCTTCGTGCCCGAGGATCAGCGCAGCGCGGCTTACGGCGACTATCCCCTCCCCATCGGCTACGGCCAGACAATCTCCCAGCCCTACATCGTCGCGCTGATGACCGAGTTGCTCGAACTGAAGGAAGGGGACAAGGTGCTGGAGATCGGCACAGGTTCCGGCTATCAGGCCGCAGTGCTGGCCGAGATCCCCGGCGTCGAGGTCTACACCATCGAGGTCATCCCCGAACTGGCCGAGCGAGCTGAGGAGGCGCTGCAAAGCGTGGGCTACACCGATGTCCACTGCAAACAGGCGGACGGCTATTACGGCTGGTCGGAGCACGCGCCCTTCGACGCCATCATCGTCACCGCCGCCCCTGACCACGTGCCCCAGCCGCTGTCCGAACAACTGGCCGTCGGCGGGCGCATGGTGATTCCCATCGGGCCGCGCGGCGGCTATCAGACGCTTTGGAAGTTCGTGAAGCAGCCCGACGGGGAGTTAAAGGCCTACAACAAGGGCGGCGTTGCCTTCGTCCCCTTCACCGGCAAGGGTATCAGGGAGAAGGAGGAGGAAGGAGGCTTCTTACCGCCGTGATCCAAGCCCCGACGTAACAGGCTGCCCCCAGCGCCAGAACCACCGTGAATCCGAATGAAAGCGCCAGCAGCGCCGCCAGGATCGAGGCCACGACCGATGCGGCGCCATTGACGCCCCAACTCCAAGGGATGAGTCCAGGCGCTTGTTGTTCCAGCAAGGCTATCCCTTTCGGCAAGCCGACTCCCATCAGCAGCCCCGGCGGTGCCAATGCCGCCACGGAGATGAGCAAGCGTCCCCAGAGCGGCAGCGCCAGCGTCGCCCCGAAGAGCTTCGGCAGGCCCAGCGCGTAGCCGCCGACGAGCGCGGGCAGCAGGATCAGCGCCAGCCGCAGCGACACGCGCTTCGAGAGCATACTTCCCACCCCGGAAAACAGCAGGATAGCGAATAGCACCACGGCCATCGCGTAGGCCGGATGGCCCAGGAAGAGGATGAAGCGCTGGAGCAGCGGTATCTCCACGCACAGAAACCCCAGTCCCAGCAGTGTGAAGTAGATCAGCGTCTGATTGGCGAGGGGGGCAGAGCGTCCGCTTCGCTTGAGCCCCGCCAGCGGCAGTAGAATCAGCACCCCAGCCGCCGCCAGCGCCAACCCCAGAAGCGCCAATAGCACAAAATACCCCGCGCCGCCGAAGGGCTGCCACGTGTGGCCCGCCATCCTCAAGACGGTCGGCGCTTGCTCCCACTTGAAGAAATGGCCGAAGAAGGGCCGGTCGTCGGTCGGCGGCACGATGTCGAAGGGGTAGGCCCGATACCATGCCGCTCGCCCCTTCGCTTCCAGCAGTTCAAGACAAGCGCGGTAATAATCCGGCTCCGGCAGCACGTTGTGGCGATTGACCTCCTGCGGGCGAATGTCGGGCGCGTAGACCAGATCGAAGGCCCGCTCATCCGCGAAGGTGCGGATGGCCTCCAGTTCATCCGTGGTGAAAGGCCCGCGCCGCGCCAGGATCAACATCTGCCGGTAACTGCGCAGCGCGACGAGGCTGGCCTGTGGATCGCCGCCGCTCCGCTCGAGCGCCTCCACCGTCAGGGCGAAGGCGCGGATCGATTCCGATGGTGGCGTTTGCAGCCAGCGCGTCACCATCAGCAGCCCGTCCTCGTCCAGACGCGCCAGGTAATCGACGAAGGCCTCGATGGTGTAACGGTAGTTCTCGTTCAAGCTGTAGGCGCCGGAGGCGACGGTGTGCTGCGGCGTGTTCAGCGA
>CAZDYW010000082.1:0-9083 GCA_964509655.1 uncultured Anaerolineales bacterium | reverse complement strand
TACACCACAGGAGATCAGAAACCATTGCCCTTCCCTCGCATACGGGGATCGAGGATGTCGCGCAGGGCGTCGCCCACCAGATTCCAGGCCAGCACGAAGAGCACGATCGCCAGACCTGGATAGGTCACGATGTGCCAATGCTTTGCCAGTGATGGGATCCAATTACGAGCAAAATTGATCATCTGGCCCCAATCGGCATATCCCCGCTGGGCCCCTAGTCCCAGGAAACTCAGCGCCGCGAAGTTCAGGACATAGGCTCCAGTGTTCATTGAAGCAATTACTAGTATAGGGAAAATGGCGTTGGGTAGCAAGTGACGGAGCAGGATACGCATATTGCTGGCGCCGATAGTGCGGGCCGCCATCGCGTACTCCTCCTCGCGAACGACCATGATGTTGCCTCGAATCACGCGAGCGTAGGTCATCCAGCCAAAAGTGATGATAGCCAGCATCCCGGTCAGAATTTGCAGCTTGATGGGATCGACGGGCTCGGTGGGATTGCTGCCGAAGGTGAACATAGCCAATATCTTGGCCAGGAACATCAACGGGCCAGCCTCGCCCCGGCCGTAGATGGTCTGCAACACCGAGCTCAAGGTGATCGCTGCCAACAGGAAAGGGAATGCCTGAAAGATCTCTGTGATACGCATCAGTATCTCATCGATCCAGCCGCCGTAATAGGCGCTGAGCGATCCAATGACCAGGCCGATGAGGGCCGTGCAGATGGTGATCACCACACCGATGCGAAAAGCAGTGCGAGTGCCCCATACGACGCCGTAATAGACATCATATTGCCCTTCCGTTGTGCCGAGTGGATGTTCCGCGTTGGGCCCCACTGGCTCTGTGCTGAACCCATCGCGAGGGATCATGTACGGATCTCGGGAGTTCTCCGGCGGAGAGGCGATCCACGGCGCGGCGATAGCCACAACCGTGAACCCCAACAGCAGCAGAATCCCGGTCAGAGAGGTCGGGTTGGTCAACAATTTCTTGATCACTTTCTTCATCTCAATCCCCCCATCTTACACTCGTAAGCTCGCTCACTGCAATCGTATCCGAGGATCTACAAACCCATAGAGCACATCTACAACCAGATTGCCGACGACGAGGATCATACTGCTGAAAAGCGCGATGCCGAGAACTGAGATGACGTCCAGAGAGAGGGCCGACTGGGCCAGGAAAGACCCCATTCCAGGATAATTGAAGATTGTCTCGGTGATTACCACACCGTTGAGTAGCCCTATCAGGATCAAGCCGCCGATGGTCACGATTGGTATCATAGCGTTCGGCAGTGCGTGCTTCATGATGACGATTCTCTCGACCAGCCCCTTGGCACGGGCGGTGATTAGATAATCTTGACGCAACACCTCCAGCATCGATGAGCGCGTGACGCGCAGCAGGTAGGCCCAGTTCAGGTAAGCCAGCGTCGTGATCGGCAGCACCAGATGTTTCAGCGCATCTAGGAAAATGTCGAAGCGCAGATTCAGCAACGCATCGAGAGTGTTCATCTGGGTGTAACGGTTGAAAGCATCGGACTGAACGATCTGCGAGGCTTGATTCGAGAGCCGACCGGGCGGAAACCATCCCAGCTTAGCGTAGAACAACATCAGGACGATCAGGCCGAAGACGAACGTGGGGATCGACCATCCGACGATGCTGAAGACGCGCAGAACCTGATCTATGAGTTTGTTATGATGGACCGCCGATAGCACGCCCAGCAAGATGCCCAGACCAATCATCGGCACGGCGGACCACAGCGCTAACTCCACCGTGGCTGGCAATCGCCGACCGATAACCTCCGTAACCGGTCCTGCCATCGTCTGGGAAAATCCCAAATTGCCGCGTAACACGCCGCCCTTGATCTCGCCTGTGTCGGGATCCGTGCGCCCTACCATCCAATGCCAATACTGGACGTAGATTGGATCATTCAGCCCGTACTTTTCGATGATGCCCTCGATGGCTCCCTGGCGCTTGGGGATGTCCTGTACGTAGAGCGAGGCACGCTCATAGGGAGTGAGGAGCGAGAGCATGGCGAAGATGAGCATTGTAACACCCGCAATGATGACAGGTAGGATTAACAAGCGCCGAATAATGTATGTGGTCATGAGTGGCCTCCTAAGATCCGTGAGGATAAATTTTCCATTTGATGAACGGGCGACCACGGGCGACCCGTCGCCGGGCGATTTTTCGCCCAGGGGATCGCCCCTACGTTCGCGGGGCACAAGCAACCATCGTAGGGGCGGGACTCCGTGCCCGCCCTGAAATGGAAAAGTAACCTAAAGGTGCGACGCACTTACAAACGAAACTTGCAAGATCGGGCAGGCACGGAGTCCTGCCCCTACGAAGGCTGCCGAGTGCGTCGCACCCTTTTCTCTATCTACAGCGTCGCTATTTTACTGCGCTTCCTTCGACAAAGCGTAGATGTAGGAGTAGGTCTTCTGCTGGTAAGCGGGGTTGAAGTAGAAGCCCTTGATCGATTCCTGGAGATGGTACCGCCCCACGGGCTGATACATCCAGATGACGACAGCGTCCTCCTGCGATTTGAGCTGAATCTCCTCGTAGATCGGGCGGCGCTGCTCCACCGTGGTGTAGGAGGCGGCCTCCTCGATCAGCGCGTCGAACTCAGCGGCCTTCTCCTCCGGCATGTTGATCACGCGCCCGTAGGCTCCCTGCGAGTGCAGGAACGGGTGTACCCAGTTGTGCGGGTCGTGGAAGTCCTCGATCCAGCCGCCGACATAGATGGGCAATATCTGCTGGCGCCGGCTGTTGAGCATCACGGGCCAAGGCATGTTCACAACGGAGAGGGTGAATTTGGGATTGACCGCCTCGACGCCGGCCTTGAGAATCTCCGAAGAGAGACGGCGGGTGTCGTTGCCCTCGTTGTAGAACAATTGCATATAGAAGCCGTTCTCCCAAACCTGACCGTCAAAGGCCTGCTTGAACTCTTCCTCACACTTGACGGGATCATAGCTGTAGAGCGGCTCCTCACCCTCGCGGTAGCCCATCATCCCGGCGATAATCGGCCCTTGCGCCTGCACACCCTCGCCGTTCAAGGCCTCCCCGATCATCGCGTCGAAGTCGAAGCAGTAGTTAAAAGCCTTCCGCACGTGGATGTCGCTGAAGAAGTCGGGCGGGATGCCGTTGCCGTCCAACTCGCCGCTGCCGACGAAGGGGTTGCCACCCTCAACGTTGATGTTCCAGTTGAACTGGGCCGGTGTCATAGCCGGTATCGGCATATCGCGATAGACCTGAATGTAGCCCTCGGGGCTGCCCTCCTCGCAGCTCTCGTTGGGGTAGCAGATTGTCTTGTAGTAGGGCTCGAGCTGTGGACGGTACTGGGAGGGGACATAGATGGTGTCGGCGTCGCCGGCCTCGAACATGGCCCGGCGGGTGCCCCACTCTTTGATGTTCTGCATCAGCACGCGCTTGATGCTGGGCGGGCCGCTGGGGCCACCCTCCCACATCGGCTCCGTGCGCCAGTAGTCCTCGTTCGCCAACAGCACGATCTCCTCACCGGGGGTCCAGTGATCCAACATATAGGGGCCGGTGCCGTTGGCCTGATCGAAGAGAATGGTGTCCTGGGCCGCCGGGTCGTGGTAGTCCACCCACGTGTCGCACGAGCCATCCCAATCACCGTTCTCCACCATCCACTCCATATCCAACACCGAGCCCATAAAGGTCTGGGTCAGCATGGACAGGAACCAGGGCGTCGGGACGTGGAGGTTATAGGTCACCGTGCCAGCCTCGTCATCGGCGACGATGGCCTCCTTGACCATCTCACAGGTCCTGACCAGGTCAGCCTCCGATACGTCCTCGAACGACTCGACGCCGGATATCGACATGGCCAGGTCTTCGATGGTGTAGACGCCGAAGAATGCCTCTAGCGTCATCCAATGCGGGCCGTCGATGCGATCCTGAAGCAGCGCGCGCTGCAAGGAGTAGGCCACATCGTGAGGCTCCAACGTGCCGCCCTTGTGGAAGGTGACGCCCTCGCGGATCTGGAAGGTCCACACATCGCCGGCCTCGTTGACCTCCCAATCGGTGGCCAGCATGGGCACGAACTCATCGGTCTTGTCCTTCTTGAACCAGATCATGCCCTCGTAGATGTTATCCTGCACGGCGCCACCGGCCGTCTCGTAGGTCCAGGCCGGGTCCATCGTCTCCGGCTCGCCGGCGCCGGTGATGACGACGTAGGTATCGGGGTTCTTGAATTCGGGCGAAATCGCAGCCAAGGGCTCCTCGGTCGGCTCGGGCTCCGGCGTGGCGGTGACGACCACCTCCTCCACCACCGTCTCGCCCTCCTTCTCCACGACCCTGGTGACCTCAACCTCTATTTTCTCCTGAATAACTTCTGGCGTCGGGGCGACGCATGCACCAAGGAGTATGCTCCCAATCACCAGCACAGCCGACAGAACGTACCATCTTTTACCAGACATTTTCTCCTCCTCTATTTGCGTAAAAGTTAGGGCCTACACTTAACATCACTGCTCAACGTTTACTCTCGCACTACTTCACCTCCTAATTTCCTGATCTACAGACCACATCTGAGCAGCAGTTACGGTGAAAAACAGTTCAGGCAATCAGCGCATTAGCCAATCGCCTTACTCTATGAACAAATTGGGGGGCAGCCTTGGCGGGACCACCCCCGCCAGCAAGAAGTGAGTTTGACAACCGCTCCACAAAGCTCCCGAGATTTAACCTTATGAAACGAATGGTCATCATCAAGACCAGTATAAACCAAAAATCCCCCGGACGCATCGGGCATCCGGGGGATTTTCCAATTGAACGGCTGTACTATTTTTTTGTTGGACAGATGTACAATCTATGCTTTGGTCAAGTGACCAACTTGCTCCGCAGCGCCAGCGCCACCGCCTCCGCGCGGTTGGAGACGGCCAGCTTGGAAAGGATATGACTGACGTGAGCTCGCGCCGTCGAACAGCTAATGACTAATCGCTCAGCGATCTCAGGGTTGGTCAACCCTTCGACCAACAACTCCAGCACCTCGTGCTCACGGGGCGTCAGGTCATCGCCGGGAGGAGGCACCTGGCTGGTGACCTGGATCAGCGCTTGAGTGGCCTCCGGCGCCAGGGTAGGCTGCCCGGCACAAGCGGCCCGAATCGCCCTGACCAAATCATCACCGGAGACGTTCTTCAGCAGATAACTGATCGCTCCGGCCCGGAGCGCTTTCTGCACCAGGTCCTTCTCCTGGAAACTGGTCAAGGCGATGACGCGAACATTGGGCCAACGCTCAAGCACGGCTTTGGCGGCCTCCGTCCCGTCCATGCGAGGCATCACCAGATCCATCAAGATCACGTCCGGTTGAGCTTGCTCACAGACTCGCAGGGCCTCGCGCCCATCGCAGGCCTCGCCGACCAACTCCAGGTCGGATTTGGACTTCAGCATAGCCGCCAGCCCCTTGCGCACCATAGTGTGATCATCGACAATCATCACGCGAATGGCCGCTGTCGCCGCGCTTACGCTCGATACATTCATCTTTCACCTCCACTACCCGCTCTCGCTATTTCTCCATATCACACGCACGCTGGTGCCATGCCCGCTCTCGCTCTCAATTTTCAGATCGGCGCCGATGGCCTGCGCTCGCTCGCGGATGTTACCCAGCCCCAGGCGATCCCGTGGGACGCAATCCACGTCGAAGCCGCAGCCGTCATCTGCGACGCACAGCTCCACCCGTGCCACGCTGTCATCCGCACCGGCTGTTGCGCTTACGTCCATAGCTGAAGCGTCTCCAGCCGCAAGTTTACAATTCAACTCGATCACCACCCGACTCGCGCGGGCATGCTTGACCACGTTGTTCAGCGCTTCCTGGGCGATGCGGTACAGCGCGACATGCACATCGGTGGACAACACCGCGCTCTGGATAGGCCCGCCCTCCGTCACGGTGATGGAAATATCCTCTCGCCCGGCGGCGGCCTCGGCGAGTTGACGCAACAGATCGCCCAGGTTCGTCTCGGTCAGGACGGAAGGGCGCAGCTCCAAGAGGAGCGTGCGCATCTCTGCCAAGGCGCCGCGACTCAAGCGCCGCATTTCCGCCAGCAGATCCCGCCCCTCCCGCTGATCATTCTCCCAGATGTCCGGCAGGGCCTCGGAGATGAGACTGGCGGAGAAGATGGTCTGAGTAACAGCGTCGTGCAGATCACGGGCCAAACGGCTGCGCTCGGCGGCCACAGCGGCCTCCGCCGCTCGCTGTGCCAGCGCCTCCTCCGCCCGCTTGCGCTCCGTGATCTCCTGCCGCAGCAGAACGTTTGCCTGTGAGAGTGCAGCGGTTCTCTCATCGACCATGCCCTCAAGCTTGCGGCTCCGCGCCTGGATGTTCCTGACCCGCAGCCGATAACCTCCCAGTGCTCCTCCCATCAGGGCCAGGATGATGATGCCCCTGAACCACCAGGTCGTCCAGAAGGGCGGCACCACATCGACCTTGACCGAGACCCCTTCCTCGTTCCAGACGCCGTCATTGTTCGAGGCTATCACGCGCAGTGTGTAGGTCCCGCCCGGCAGGTTGGTGTAGCGCCCAAAGCGCCGTGTCCCAATGTTATTCCAATCCTCGTCGAATCTTACCAGCTTGTAGGAGTATCGGTTCTTCTGCGGCTGGCTGAAGTTCAGGGCTGCACATTCAAACTCAAAGAAATTGCTCGGCCATCTGAGCGTCACCGCTTCCACGCTCTCAAGTGAGCGGTCGATGTCGATCTCCTTGCCGCCCTGCGTCAGGGAGGTCAACACCACCTCCGGCACGTAAGGGTTATCCTTCACCAGATCCGGTCGGAAAGCGTTGAAGCCGTTGATGCCGCCGAAGAACAGATCCCCGCTCGGCCCCTTGCAGCGGGCGTGCGTAAACTCATACCCCTGAAGGCCATCGCTCACGTCATAATTGCGGAAACTCCCCGTGCGCGGATCGAACTTCGATAAGCCGCCAGCGGTGCTGAGCCAGAGCTGGCCTTGATTATCCTCCAGGATGCCCATTATGGAACTGTTCGGCAAGCCGTCAGCCTCGTTGTAATGCTTGAACTTCTCCGTCGCAAAATCAAACTGGTTCAGCCCCTCGGCGGTCCCGATCCACAAGCGCCCCGCTCGATCCTGATGTATCACGTTAATCACGCTGCTGCTCAAGCCGTCGGGCTTCTCCGGGTCGGCTTGATAGCGCGTGATGCGCCCGTCCTCCCGATCCAGCCGATCCAGCCCCTCATCGGTCCCGATCCAAAGCATATCCTCGCGGTCCTGGTAGAGCGCCCAGACCGCGCCGGAGGTGCGGTAATGGATGAAGCGCCCACTGGCTTGATCAAAACGTTCCAGTCCCTCATCGGTCCCGATCCAGAGAGCGCCCTCTCGATCTTGGTAAATCGTCAGCACGATGCCGCTCACCAAGCTACCGGGGTCGTAAGGGTCCGCCTGGTAATGGATGAAACGCTCGCTCTCGCGATCAAATTTCTCCAGCCCGCCACCCAAGGTTCCGAGCCAGAGCACTCCGTCTTCGTCTTGATAAATGGAGGTGACGTAATTATTGCTCAGGCTGTAGGGGTCCTCCGGATCGTGCCGATAATGCATAAATGAACTGCCGTCTCCCGCCAGTCGATTGAGCCCCCCGCCATCGGTTCCCACCCAGAGCGTCCCCGCGCGATCCTCGAAAAGGGCCAGAACGCGATTGTGGCTCAGGCTGTCGGGGTTGTCGGGGTCAGCCTGATAGAGAAGGAACTTTTCCCTGTCACGGTCGAATTTGTTGATCCCCCCGCCCCAGGTGCCGATCCAAAGCACGCCGGTCTGGCCCTCATAGATCGAGGTGATGTAGTTGCTGCTCAAGCTATCGGCGCGGTAGGGATCGGTGAGGTAAAGATTCAGACTCTCAGTCAGGCGGTTGAACTGATAGAGCCCGCCTCCGTCGGTGCCGATCCAGAGCACTCCGGCTTGATCTTCGTAGATCGACTTGACATCGTTGTAAGTGAAGCCCTCCACATCATCGGGGTTGATCAGATAGCGGCTGAACTTCCCCCCGGCGCGGTCGAAGCGGTAAAATCCACTGCCGCCGGTGCCGATCCACAACCGCCCTGCCCCATCCTCGACGATGGACTGCACGGCGTTATGGCCCAGCGAAGTTAGCTCATCAGAGGCCGGTCGGTAATGAACGAACCGAGCCGTCACCGGCTCCCATTGCGCCAACCCGTTCCAGAGACCGACCCACAATACACCAGCTTTATCCTCGTAGATCGACAGCACCTCATTATCGGGCAGACTATGTGGATCGTCCAGGTCGGCCCGGTAGCGAACGAAGCGCCCGGTCCCTTGTTCCAGGCGATTGAGCCCATCCGGCGTGCCGATCCAAAGCTGGCCCGTGTGATCTTCATACAAGGCCGTGATGTGATCGTGACTCAAGGTGTCGGGGTTTTCGGGGTCGGCGTGGTAGTGCGTAAAACGCTCCTCCTGGCGATCAAAGCGGTTGAGGCCATCCTGGGTACCGATCCAAAGCACGCCTTGCTGGTCCTCCACAATTGCGGTGATTGTGTCGTGGCTTAGGCTGTTCGCCGTATCCTCGCCGGCCCCGTAGACGGTGAAGCTGTAACCGTCATACTTATTCAGCCCATCGTTCGTGCCGAACCAGAGGAAGCCCTTGTCATCTTGCAGAATGCAATTCACTGAGCTCTGGGAAAGGCCGTGCTCGACCGAGATATGCTCGAACGCGACGCGCTGCTCCGAGCTAGTCCTCAGCCCACCGACCGTGCGCGGGATGAGGGCCGTCGAGGGGTATGTCAGTTGAATGTCGGTCGAGATTTGCTCCCAATCGGAGGAGGGCGCGGGGGACTGCTCCGCCGTGGCGGGTATCACGGCGCTGCTGCAAGCAGCGATTAACGAAGCGATTAACGATGTGACGGCGATTAGTTCAACGACGTGGATATACCGCTGTACTACCGGCATTCTGCACCTCTCCCCAGGCCGATTCAAGCGCGTACCAGATTCAGAGGTAGTATCAGGTTTTCAGAAGGACGGTTCAAATTGGACTTCCCCAACCTTGACTTGAGGGGGCAATGAGGGCATAATAATGAACAACAGGGTGCAATGCACTTCACCGTTGCACTTTGGATTTG
>CAZDYW010000081.1:4503-9188 GCA_964509655.1 uncultured Anaerolineales bacterium | reverse complement strand
CCGGCGGCACGATCACGCAGCAGACGATGGGCTGGGACGCGGACGCCGGCGTCACTGTGCCCCAGCGAGGCAAGGAGCAGGCCCACGATTACCGCTACTTCCCAGAGCCCGACATACCGCCGCTGGAGATCGAGCGCGAGTGGGTGGAGAAGCTACGAGCGGAGTTGCCGGAGCTGCCCCGCGCCAAGCGGGCCCGCTTCGCCGCCGAGTATGGTCTGAGCGACTACGACGCCGAGGTACTGGTCGCCGACAAGGCGGTGGCCGATTACTACGAGGCCATCCTGGGTGCCGATGAGGTCGATCCCAAAGCGGTCGCCAACTGGGTCACAGGCGAGCTCTTCCGGCTGATGAAGGAGACCGATAGGCCCATCGCGGAAATGCCGCCGCCGGAGGCACTGGCCGAGCTGATCGGGCTGGTCGAGGACGAAACCATCAATCAGAGCACGGGCAAGGATGTACTGGAGGAGATGATCGCCAGCGGGAAGCGGGCCGACGTGATCGTGGAGGAGCGCGGGCTGGCCCAGATCTCCGATGCGGCGAAGCTGGATGAAATCGTCGCGCAAGTATTGAGCGAAAACCCGGCCCAGGTGGAGGAGTACCGCAGCGGGAAAAAACGAGTAATCGGCTGGCTTATAGGCCAAGTGATGAAGGCTACTCGAGGCCAGGCCAATCCCCAAATGGCGCGAGAGTTGTTACAGGATCAATTATAGGTTACGGTAAGGGCTAGCATTGAAAAATCAAAGCTAGCCCTAAATTTTTGGTAAGCTTCCGCAGATTAGATAAAATGGAGGAAACAAGCATGTCAGAAGAACTGAATCCCTTCGCTATTGCCCAGCAACAGCTAGGTCAGGCCGCCGAGATTATGGGACTTGATCCGGCGATACACGAGTTGCTGCGCTGGCCTATGCGCGAACTGCACGTCACGATTCCGGTGAAGATGGATGACGGCACCGTCAAAGTCTTCAAGGGCTTCCGTGTCCAGTATAACGGAGCCAGAGGGCCGACAAAGGGCGGGCTGCGCTTTCACACAGCGGAGACAATCGATACCGTGCGAGCCTTGGCCGCCTGGATGACGTGGAAGACAGCGGTGGCAGATTTGCCGCTGGGGGGCGGGAAGGGTGGCGTCGTTTGCAACCCCAAGGAGCTTTCGGAATCAGAGCTAGAGAGGCTGAGCCGTGGCTACATCCGCAAAGTGGCCGACATCCTGGGGCCCGATCTGGACGTGCCGGCGCCGGATGTCGCGACCAATGCCCAGGTGATGTCCTGGATGGTGGATGAGTATGAGACCATCATGGGCCGTCACTCTCCTGGTGTAATCACGGGTAAGCCGCTAGAGTTGGGCGGCTCGGCGGGAAGAGGTCCGGCGACGGGCCTGGGCGTGGTGATGACGATCCGCGAAGCGCTCAAACATATGGGGTTCGAAGGCGAAACCACAGCCGCGATTCAGGGCTTCGGCAACGTGGCCCAATCGGCAGCGGAAAACTACATCGAGATGCTGGGCGGGAAAGTGCTCTGCGTCTCCTGCTGGGATAGCAACGACCTCGCCGCCTACACCTACAAGAAGGATGACGGAATCGACCCGGGCTTCCTCAGCTCCATCACGGATGAGCTAGGAACCATCGACAAGGAGGCCGCCCAGGATGCCGGATATGAAGTGCTGGATGGCGATGCTTGGCTCAAGATGGACGTGGACGTGCTTATCCCGGCTGCCATCGAGAACGTCATCACCGGTCATACGGTCGGAGATATCTCACCACAGGTCAAAGTCGTAGCGGAGGGCGCCAACGGCCCCACCACGCCCGAGGCGGACGAGGTGCTGTTCGAGAAGGGCATCTACGTCATCCCCGACTTCCTCTGCAATGCCGGTGGCGTGACCGTCTCCTACTTCGAGCAAGTACAGAATGCTTATGGCTACTACTGGGAAGTGGACGACGTCAACAGACGCTTGGACAAGAAGATGACCACCGCCTTCCAGGCCGTGCATGAGACAGCGCAAGAGTACGGCATCGACAACCGTATGGGCGCCTACATCGTGGCAGTGGACCGAGTAGCAAAGGCCTGCAAGCTGCGCGGCTGGGTGTAAACTCCACTTTAATCACCCTCCAAGCCCCTGCCCCGCGTCGGGCAGGGGCTTTCTATTTGACGATGGGTGCATTCTCTAGTAAGATAAGGCCATTCCGGCTGAAACTTCATGGTTCTTTGGGATTTCGCGTGGCGTCAGCCGTGCTCGGCTCGGATTTGGCAATCCGAGCCACATTTAGGGACAAAGTGACACTGTGCCAAAAAATGCGGGGATTTGGCAATCCCCTTAGAGCGAAACCCCGCAAAATCCTAGAGACCCAACTTCATCAAGGTACACCCAAACAGTAATTTCCAAGCAAGATAAGGAGACAAATCATGTATCACAAACTCATCATCGTAGGCTACCTGGGCCGAGATCCTGAGATGCGCTACACATCATCAGGGCAAGCGGTCACCAATCTATCCGTCGCCACCAGCCGCCGCTGGACCGGATCGGACGGCCAGCAGCACGACGAGACGGTCTGGTGGCGCGTCGCAGTGTGGGGAAAGCAGGCCGAAAGCTGTAACGAATACCTCTCCAAGGGGCGTCCAGTTCTAGTCGAGGGCCGCATCGGTGGTGACCGCATCGAGCGCGAGGACGGCGCGTACAACATCGTCCCGCACACATGGACCGGACAGGATGGAGAGCCTCGCGCCCAGTTCGAGATGACGGCCCTGAACGTGCGCTTCCTCGGCGGGCGTGGCGGCGAACCATCGGCCCGCATCCCCGGCGGGCTCGAAGAAGCGCCCCCCGATACAGCCGAAGACGAGATACCGTTCTAACCTCCAAAAAACACTTTCCGTCATCAACGACCGCCGTCTCTACAAGCAATTGTCTGCCACAGGACAATCACAGAACGGCGGTCTATCTTTGAATATCGTCCAACTAAGCGAGGAGCAAGCTAATGAAAAAGACCAAGATCAACATAGAAGTCCCGCCCGACCTGGACGCGACCTACGCCAACTTCGCTTTGATCACCCACTCGGCCTCCGAGATCATCATCGACTTCGCCCGCGTGCTGCCCAACACGCCCAAGTCGAAAGTCCACGCCCGCATCGTCACCACTCCGATGCACGCCAAGCTTCTGTTGCGCGCGCTAAAGGACAACCTGGAGAAATTTGAAAATCAGTTCGGCGAGATCAAGTTGCCCACCAGCGGCGACCAACTGGCTCAGCAATTCTTCAGTGGCGCCCGACCGCCGCGAGAGCCCAAAGAGTGAACACTTATGCGAAGACTTGAAAGCATCGCCGAAAACATACGGGCCGATTTCGAGGCTCAAAACCGGGTTCGGGATGAAGCTCTTTCCCGCTCGCGGGAATTGATCCGCCTCTGCGGGACCGCCATCCGCTCCGGGCACCGCGACGAATGGGACAAAGCCCACGAACTGCTGACCCAAGCCAACACCCTCGCCAACGATATGCGAGAATCCTTGGCCCCCTACCCCGATCTCTGGTACGCAGGCTACACGCAGGACGCCTTGAAGGAACTGGTCGAAGCACACGCCACACTGGCCCTGATCGCGGGCGAGCCCATCCCAGAGCCGCCCCACCTCGGAGCAGGGCTGGAGATACCCAATCCGGCCTACCTGAATGGCATCTGCGAGGCGGCCAGTGAGCTGCGCCGTCGCTGCCTGGATGAAATGCGCCGAGGGGAATTAGCCGAGGCCGAACGGCTGTTGGAAACGATGGACACCATCTACAGCATCCTGTTCACCTTCGATTTTCCCAACGCCATCACCGGCGGGCTGCGTCGCCGCGTGGATCAACTGCGCGGCGTCTTGGAGCGCACGCGCGGTGATCTGACGAACGCATTGCGACAGGAGCGGCTGATCCAGGCCCTGCGGGAGTTCGAGGAGCGGGTGAGTGAGTGAGCGCGTGATCCGCGCCAGCGAGATCGGCCAGTACGTCTACTGCGCACACGCCTGGTGGCTGGGTAACATGGAAGGGATACCTTCGTCCCACTTAGAGGAGATGGCGACCGGTGAAGCGGTGCATCGGCGGCACGGACGGGGGGTGCAAGCCGCCCTCTTGCTGAGGCGTCTGGCTTACGCGGCGCTCCTGCTGGCGGCCATGGTCGCGCTGTTCTGGCTGATCGGGATAGGGGGATAGCGGCGGATGGGCTTCTGGTTCTTCGCTCTGCTGGCACTGGGTTTGCTGCTGCTCTGGCTGGCGCGACGAGGGCGGGTGCGCAGCGGCTTACCCGAAGGCCGCGTAGTCTACACGGACACCGGCGGCTGGCGCAGACCGGAACGCCCGCTCTTCTCAAGCCGCTTGCGCATCACGGGCAAACCCGATTATCTGGTGGACGACGGCGATGAGATCATCCCCGTCGAGGTCAAGTCCGGTCACGCCCCAGCCCAGCCCTACAATTCCCATCTGCTCCAACTGGCGGCCTACTGTCTGCTGGTCGACGAGACCTACAGGCGGCGCCCCTCTCACGGCATCATCAAGTATGGCAATCGCGCCTTTGAGATAGAGTATACCGCCGCGCTGGAGGAGGAACTGCTGGCGACGGTCGAGGACATGCGCCTTGATCTGAAGGCCGGGGGCGCCCCACGTAATCACGCCGATCCGCGTCGCTGCCGCGCCTGCGGTCACCGCGACGTGTGCGATCAGAAGCTGTA
>CAZDYW010000081.1:0-4403 GCA_964509655.1 uncultured Anaerolineales bacterium | reverse complement strand
ATTTGGCAATCCAGCGGGAGCTAGCTATGTGGGTTACAAGTCAGCGACGCGATCCTCGTTGGAGTAAACGCGGAAGCTGCGCCGCCGCGTGTAGCCGATCAGCGTGATACCCCAGGAGCGAGCCAACCGAATGGAAAGCGAAGTCGGCGAAGTGCGGGAGACGACTATCGGAACTCCCATATGGGCCGCCTTGTTGACCATCTCCGAGCTGACGCGCCCGCTGGTCAAAAGCACATAGCCTTGCATGGATCGCTCCTCACGCAAACAGGCCCCGGTGATTTTATCGAGCGTATTATGCCGCCCCACATCCGCCGCCACGCACACCAACTGACCACCTTCATCCGCGTCCAACTCGGCCAAGGCCGCGGTGTGAATCCCCCCGGCCCGCCGATATAGCTTAGCCTCCTCAGACAAGCTTTCCATCAACTGAGTCACTTGCTGTGGCGCGATACGCAGATCAGATGAGACGACGTAATTCGCATCGTCCAGATCCTCAAAGGTGGCGCCGCCGGAGCAGCCGGAAGTGATAGCCCGCAATTGAGGTAGCTCAATCTCATGCTCCAGCCAGACATCCACGCCCTGACTTGAGTCGCACAGCTCAACCACAGCCACGTCATCCATCCCGCCGATCAGGCCCTCATTGAACAAAAAGCCCAAGGCCAGCTCCTCCAGTTGGATCGGGGTACACATCAACTTGACCAGCGCTTGACCGTTTACGTTGAGCACGACCACCTTCTCCACCGGAACGACGCCGCGAACCGGGCGGCTCTCGACGTCGTAATAACCGGTGTAAGTGACAGAATAAGCTCCGGCGTCAGTCACGCTAAACCCTCCCCAACAATTGCAACGCCCTCTCGGCCACAGCCTCGGCCGTGAATCCGAACTTCTCCATCAGGTCCCGATAAGGGGCCGAAGCGCCAAAGCGCTCAAGGCCCATCACCGCCCCCTCCGTGCCCACATAGCGCTCCCAGCCCAAGGGCGCGGCGGCCTCAATCGCCAATCGCGCCGTCACCTCTGGCAACAGGACCGATTTCTGATAGGATTCCGGTTGCGCCTCGAAAAGCTCCCAGCTCGGCATGCTCACCACCCGCACGCCGACGCCCTTCTTGGACAAGAGATCACGCGCCTCCAGCGCCAAATGCACCTCGGAGCCGCTGGCGATGAGAATGAGATTGGGCTCCCCGGAACTATCGACCAGGACGTAGGCTCCCCGCGCGACGGTCTTGGAGGCATCCAGCCTGGTCTCGAACAGCACCGGCAAGGACTGGCGCGTCAGCACCAGACCGGTGGGTCCATCACGGCGTTCCAGGGCCATCCGCCAGGCCGCGGCGGTCTCGTTGGCGTCGGCCGGCCGGATGAGAGTCAGGTTAGGGACGGCCCGCAGCGCGGCCAGATGTTCAATCGGCTGATGGGTCGGCCCGTCCTCACCGATCCAGACCGAATCGTGGGTCCAGACGTAGACGACCGGCAGGTCCATCATCGCCGCCAAACGGATGGGGGGGCGCATGTAATCGGTGAAAACGAGAAAGGTGCCCCCGTATGGGATCAGCTCGCCGTGGAGGGCCATACCGTTGAGGATAGCGCCCATCGCGTGCTCCCGCACGCCAAAATGAAGGTTGCGTCCGGCGGGCGTCTCCTTCTGGAAATCATCGTAGCCCTTGAGCATCGTCTTGTTGGAAGGCGCCAAGTCGGCCGAGCCGCCGATGAGCGTGGGAAGCCCATCCGCGATGGCGTTCAACACAGCGCCGGAGGCCTTCCGCGTCGCCAACGGGCCATCGGCGGGGGAGAAGACGGGTAGTGTCTCATCCCAACCGTCTGGCAGTTCGCCGGCCCAGAGACGCTCCAGAAGCGCCGCTTCCGGGGGATAATTCTCGGCATAAGCATCGAAAAGCTCCCGCCATCGGGACTGAGCCTCGCGCCCTTGCTCGACCGCGCGGCGGAAGACGGTCAGCGCCTCATCGGGGATCAGGAATTCGGCATCGGGAGGCCAACCCAACGCCTCCTTGGTCTCGCGCACTTCCTCCTCGCCCAAGGGCGCGCCGTGGGAACTGGCCTCATCCTGCTTGCCGGGGGAGCCATAGGCGATATGAGTATGACAAATAATCAGCGCGGGGCGCTCCGTCTCCTCCCGTGCGGAGCGCAGCGCGGCTTCGATCTCCCGCCGATCGTGACCGTCCACCTCCTGCACGTGCCAATCGTAAGCTCGGAAGCGTGCGGCGACATCCTCGGTGAAGGTCAGATCGGTGGAGCCTTCGATGGAAATCTCGTTGTCGTCGTAAAGGCAGATCAGCTTGCTCAATCCCAGATGTCCGGCCAGCGAGGCGGCCTCGTGGCTGATCCCCTCCATCCAGTCGCCGTCGGAGGCAATGACATAGGTATGATGATCGAAGATGGGGAAGCCCGAACGGTTGAAGGTGGCGGCCAGGAAGCGCTCGGCGAGCGCCATGCCTACGCCGTTGGCGAAGCCCTGACCCAAGGGGCCAGTGGTCGTCTCGACGCCGGGCGTGAGGCCGTGTTCGGGATGACCGGGCGTGCGGCTGCCCAACTGTCGGAAATTTTTCAGCTCCTCCAGCGGAAGATTGTAGCCGCTGAGATGGAGTAAGCTGTAAAGCAGCATTGAGCCGTGCCCGGCCGAAAGTATGAACCGATCCCGGTTGGGCCATCGGGGATCGGTCGGGTTATGCTTGAGGAATCGCGTCCAGAGCACATAGGCCATATCGGCGGCCCCCATCGGCATGCCGGGGTGACCGGAGTTGGCCTTTTGTACACCGTCCATAGCCAGTGCGCGAATGGTGTTGACGCAGAGTTGATCATGTTCTGTGATCATCGTTCACTCCTTTCCATGTAAACTGAGGGAGGGATTGTAACCTAGAACGGGGGGCATGACAAGCAAATCCTTTCCCCCGCACCCCAACCCTCTCCCCGTGGGGAGAGGGAATCGAATGTCGGGTTGCCCAAGCCTGCAAAGCGTGGTATAATCCGTGCTCGTGAAAATTCAAGGGGCTAGCGCCCGTAAAATTATACACCCTGTGAGTAATATTACAATGAATCTGATCGAATCACTAGAACGTCAATTAGAACCAAATCCCTATATCCCCGATCTACATCCAGGAGATACCGTCAAAGTTCACGTGCGCATCGTCGAAGGCGCGCGCGAGCGCATCCAGGTTTTCCACGGAACCGTCCTCCGTGTGCGCGGAGGCGGCGCGAGTGCTACCTTCACGGTACGACGCATCGCGGCCCACGGCATCGGCGTCGAGCGCACTTTCTTGTTCCACTCTCCAATGATCAAGAAAGTCGATGTAGTAAACCAAGCATACGTCCGCCGCGCCCGGCTCTATTACCTGCGAGACCGCCGAGGCAAGGCCGCCCGACTGCGGAAGAAGCGCATTTAAGCTCAATAGGGATAACTACTCAGCCCCCGACTTTTGAATGAAAACAAGCAACTTTTTAGATCACGTTGTCCAAAAGCTCTCAAAAGACGCTGGGGTACAAAACCAGCTTGAACGGGTTGAGTAGTTCAGACCATGCCGTAATTTTCCCAAATTTCCTGGGTTTGGCGTAGGGCTTCCTACGCCACTTTTCACGCTAGGACGATATGAGCCTTCCCATCATTGGCATCACGGGTTACGCCGACCGGTCCGCCAGACCACCCAACATCTCCATCTTCGCCCTGTCCCGAACTTACGTCAAGGCCGTGACGCTCGGCGGCGGGGCCCCGATGATCATCCCCCCTTATCTGGAAGAAGACCAACTGCGGGCCATTTTCGAACACATCGACGGGCTGATCCTCTCCGGAGGCGGCGACGTACACCCGGCTTCCTTCAAGGAGAAAGCGGGGGAACTGCTCTGGAATGTGGATGTAGGCCGCGATCGAACGGAAATCGCGCTGGCACGCTGGGCCCTGGCGGAGGATCTGCCCCTGCTGGCCATCTGTCGAGGGGCCCAGGTGGTCAACGTGGCCGCCGGCGGCACGCTCCTTCGAGACATCCCGACGCAGATCCCCGACGCGCTGCAACATAGCAGCGTGGTCGGCCGGCCCGTGAACACCATCGCCCACACCGTCGAGGTGAAACCCGAAACGCGCCTGGCCGCCATCGTCGGGGCCGGGGAGCTGGGAGTGAACAGCGCCCACCACCAAGCGGTCAAGGATGTGGGCCATGATCTGATCGTCACAGCCAGTGCTACCGATGGCGTGACGGAGGCCACGGAAGTCCCCGGTCACCCCTTCTGCATTTGCGTGCAGTGGCACCCCGAGGTGATGGTAGAAAGCCATCCCCTGATGCGCAGGCTCTTCGAGGAGTTGGCCCAAGCGGCGCTTCGTGGGAGGCCGTGACCCGCTTATACCGCCCGCTGCTCGCTCTTTCACTGCTGTTCTTGTCGGCATGCGCCGCACTCCCGAC
>CAZDYW010000080.1:8051-9261 GCA_964509655.1 uncultured Anaerolineales bacterium | reverse complement strand
AAATGAGCAAAGAGAGCAATAGATTTCTCACTCCACGACAGTATAAGAAGGAGCAAGCCCAGAGGATCGAATCGCCCCGTGGACGACTGCTGATCGCCAGTTGTCGCTCCGGAGCCGCCCTGGCAAAGAGGATCGTTGAGCGGTACGAAGCCCTGCTTTCGCAGGCAGGGGACCGGAGAGATGTCCCGTACCTGGAGGATATCGACTTCCGATTCTCGGACGGCGAGACTTGCGTCCGGCTGGACGCCGATGTCAATGGGCACGATGTTTTCCTCTGCCAGGCGCTCTATGACCCGATCTCAGGAGGCAGCGTCGATCAGAACTACATAGCGTTTCTCATCGCCGCGCGCGCTTTCCGCGAGTGGGGAGCTAACCGCGTGACGGGCGTGCTACCTTACCTGGCCTATGCCCGCCAGGACAAACCGACCTCGTTCCAGCGGGAACCGACGACGGCGGAGCTAATGGCCGACCTCAGCATCGAGGCCGGACTGGATCGCCTGGTCGTCTGGGATCCGCACACGGGCCGCATCCACGGGTTCTACGGCAGTGTGCCCGTCGATGGGTTGAGCCCATTGGCGCTATTCACCGAGGCCTTCGGTAGATTTCGGTCTCGCGACGACGTCATCGCCGTGGCGCCGGATGCCGGCGCCTCCAAGAGCATTATGCACTTCGCACGCGCCCTCAGCGTCAGCTCAGCCGTCGCGTCGAAGTATCGTCCGCGACCGGAAAAGGCCGTGATCTCCGAGATTATGGGCGATTTCGAGGGAAAACGGATCGCGATCATCGTGGATGACATGATCAACACTGGCGGCACGGTCGAGGCCACGATCAAGAAGCTGGTCGAGGAGAAAGGCATCACGGAGGTCTACCTGGGAGCATCGCACAACCTCTGCGCTCAGCGTGCTCTCAATCGATTGGCTGATCTCCACGCGGAATATAACCTGGAGAAAGTGATCGTGACCGACAGTGTCCCCCAGACCCAGGCGTTTCAGGCTCTGCCGTTCCTCACGGTGCAGTCGCTGGCGGACCCGCTCGCCCGGGCGATCAATCGGATTCACTACAGCCGGCCGGTCGGTGGGATGCTTGCCGGGCCTCTGGTGCAGGAGGAGGATTGAGCCTATCTTCTCAACATCTTGCGGAGCGCGGCTGAAGATTCAGCCCCTTGTCATATAAACAACACAGATTGGGGTAGTAAGCCAGCCCCCGTTGG
>CAZDYW010000080.1:0-7951 GCA_964509655.1 uncultured Anaerolineales bacterium | reverse complement strand
GTTGGGCTTCTACCCTCAAGGTGAAACCGTGCTAATTACACGCCAGATTCATCCGCGCTCCGTCGTTCTCCCCCATTTTTTGAGAGGATACGATTGGGCTTATGCTATCCCCGTGTTCAATTCCTCTTGACATCTAAAACGTTTTAGAGTATAATGAAAGCACTTCTAAAACGTTTTCGCTCTCCAGAGGAATTCACTCCATGCCAGTTACTTTGCAGGATATCGCCGACCGATTGGGTGTCTCGGTCGCCACCGTCTCGAGAGCTTTGGCCGGCTATTCCGATGTCGCCGAAAACACGCGACAGCGCGTCCTGAAGGCGGCCAAAGAGATGGGCTATCGCCCGAACATCATCGCCCGCCGCTTGCAACAGCAGCGCACCGAGACCCTGGGCTTTGTCATCCCCACATATGGTCCGCGCTTCTCCGATCCTTTCTTCAGCGAGTTGCTGGCCGGCATCGGCAATGAGGCCGCCGAGCAGGAGTATGATCTTCTGGTCTCCACCCGTCCGCCCGAAGAGGAAATGCGAGTCTACGAGCGTATGGTCAGGGAGCAGCGGGTGGATGGCATGCTGGTGGTGCGCACCCGCCACCAGGACCCGCGCATCGCCTACCTGATTGAGCAGAATTTCCCCTTCGTGGCTTTTGGGCGCTCCGACCTGAGCGCTGACTTCCCCTCCGTGGACGTCAACGGTGAGGCCGGCATGCGTCAACTGACCCAACATCTGATCGACCTGGGCCATCGGCGCATCGCCTACGTCGGCGCTCCCCCTAGCTTGATGTTCGCCTCCCACCGTTTGGCCGGTTACAAGAAAGCCTTGGCGGCCAATGACATCCCTTTTGATGAGTGCCTGTTGATGGTGGGCCAGCTGACCGAGCGCAGCGGCCACGCAGCCGGTCGTGATCTTCTGATGGAAACCCCTCGACCGACTGCTATCATTGCTTGCAACGATTTGATGGCTTTGGGACTCATCAGCGCTGCCCAGGGATTGAATCTGACAGTGGGAGAGGATGTGGCGGTAACTGGGTTCGATGACGTGCCCTTGGCGGCCCATTCACACCCGCCGCTGACCACTGTGCGTCAGCCTATTTACGAGATCGGCAGGCGCATCTGTCACATGCTGATCGGTATTCTGCGCCAAGAACCATTAGAAGAGCGGCACGTGCTCCTCGAGCCAGAATTAGTCGTGCGCCAGTCAAGTGATGGTATCATCTGCTGAGCGCAAAGGAGGTGGTGAGCCTATTGAGCATATTGAATAAGGTGGACGTTTTCTTTGTTCCGATCAAGTCGATAAAGCTAACTGAGCGATAAGCCATAAGCGATAAGCGAGGAGGAGGTTTGAGATGAAGAAGTTTACACGTTTGTTAGTGCTTGGCGTAGTTCTGATGAGCCTGCTGGCAGCCTGCGCGGCGCCCACAGCGGAGGTCGTCGAGGTCACCCGCGTCGTGACCGAGAAGGAAGAGGTCGAGGTCACCAAGGTTGTCAAGGAGGAAGTAGAGGTCACCCGAGAGGTCGAGGTTGAGGTGCCGGCCGAGCCGACCGAGAAGACTGTGGTCGAGTTCTGGACGACGGACAACGAGGAGGCGCGCGTCGAGACCTACGAGGCCGTCGCCGCACGCTTCATGGAGGAAAACCCCGAGATCGAAGTGCGCATCGTGCCCATCGATGAGGCCACGATTTCACAGCGCATCGCGACCGCGCGGGCAGCTAACCGCCTGCCCGATATCGTGCGCATGGGCGTCGAGCGCGTGGCCGCCTTCGCCGCCGACGGCATCCTGGACGAGGATGCTGCCGTGTCGGTGATCGATAGCATCGGCGAGGACGACTTCCGCGCCGGCCCGCTGCAGATGGTCACCAACCCCGCCACCGGCAAATACTCCGCCGTGCCCTACGACGGTTGGATTCAGGCAATCTGGTACCGTGAGGACATGTTCGATGAGGCCGGCCTTGACGCGCCGATCTCCTGGGACGACATCAACGCCGCCTGTGACGAGCTGCCGGGCACGGGCAATCTGCTCTATGCCCTCACGCTGGCCACCGATCCCGGCCAAAACTATCCGCATCAGGTCTTCGAGCAGGTAGCGATATCGAACGATGCCTGGCCCTTCGACGAAGAGGGCAACGTCACGATGGATACGCCGGAGATGGTGGAGGCCCTGGACTTCTACGCCGGGTTACAGCGCTGTGCGCCTCCTGGCCCGCAGTACTGGCGCGGCGCCCGCGAGGCCTACGAGCTCGATCAGGCCGGCATGCTCTTCTACAGCACCTACATCATGGACGACCTGGTGGAAGGCTCCGGCATGGAAGGCGGCGGTAACGTCGAGATTCCGGTCGAGAATCTGCCGGGCAAGACCGGCTTCGCGCCGATGATGGAAGGCCCGAACGGGGCCGCTTCCTACGGGCAGCTGGTGACGCTCGGCATCATGCAGGGTGCCGATCCGGCGGCCCAGAAGGTGGTCGAGTACTTCCTGACCGGTCAGAACTACATCGACGTCCTCGCGCTGGCTCCCTTCGGCAAGGTGCCGGTGCTGAAGAGCGCGGTCGATGGCTGGAAGGATCTCAGCCCCTACTTCGAGAACTACTCGGACGAGACGCTGGCCCAGATCGCCAATGGCTTCGAGACAATGCAGCGCTGGCTCTTCCGCCCCGACTATGACACCACGCAGCGTGCCGTGGTCGGCGACATCGAGGGCCGCTTGCTCATCCCGCAGGCCATCAGCAACATCGCCCTGGAGGGCACGATGACGCCCGAAGCGGCCGCCGCATGGCTGCAAGAACAGGTCGAAGCGATCTACGAGGAGCGCTTGGCCGAGGCGGAGTAAGTTGAAAGAAACCAGGTTTTTTTCGTCTGACCAGGCTCCAGGGCGCCGCGGCGCGCCTCAGAAGACAACGATTTCACCTGGTTCGGATGGTAAAAAACCTGGTTTCTGATTCGACCAGGAGGTGGCTATGTCTGCCCAGCAAAGGCCCATGCCTCGACGCTGGTACTCGCTCAAGGCCCGCGAGGCTCGTATGGCCTGGCTTCTGATTCTCCCCACGGCCCTGATCGTCTTCGGGCTGGTGCTCTTCCCCGCGATTTTCAGCATCTGGATCAGCTTTCGCAACGTCGGCCTGAATAATCTGAACGATGTCTTCCACGCGCCCTTCGTGGGGTTGCAAAACTATCGCGATGTCTTCACCGATTTCGCCTTCAAGTGGCAAGGGGTCAAGAACTGGGGCGCGGCGGTCACGAGTATCGTCTACTCCTTCACCTCGACCGCCCTGACGCTCGTCATCGGCTTGATCGCGGCGCTGCTCCTCAACCGCCCATTCCGCGGACGGGGCGTCGCGCGGGCCATTTTCCTCTTTCCCTACGTGGCGCCCATCGTCAGCGTGGCCTTCGTTTGGCGCTGGATCCTCGACCCGCGCCCATCGGGGGTGCTCAACGACATCCTGATGAGCATGGGCGTCATCCAGTTGCCCAAGGCATATCTATCGACGCGCGGGCTGGCCCTGCTGCTGGTCGTCATCTTCGAAGCTTGGCGCTATTTCCCCTTCGCGATGCTGATGCTTCTGGCCCGACTTCAGGCCATAGACAACACCCTGTACGAGGCCGCCAAGGTCGATGGGGCTAGCACCTGGCAGCAGTTCTGGTACGTGACCCTGCCGGAGTTGCGCTACGTATTGGGCGCCGTCTTCCTGTTGCGGCTGATCTGGACCTTCAACAAATTCGACGACATCTTCCTGCTGACCGGCGGTGGCTTCGGCACGAACGTGCTGCCGGTGCTCACCTATCAATTCAGCTTCAAATCCTACGATTTCGGCAAGGGCGCGGCCAACGCTATGATTCTGTTGGCCATGTTGGTCGTGTTCCTCGTGGTCTACGTGGGGGTCGTGATGCGCGGCTCGGAAGAGGAGTGAGGAGGGGAAAAGACATGAACCGAACGCGAGACGAAAACTTGAGCTTCATCGATCACCTGGCCCGCTGGATCAACTGGCGGCGTTTTATCTTCGCCGTCACGCTGACCTTCTTCCTGACCAGCATCCTTTTCCCGTTCTACTGGATGGCGAGCTCCTCCTTCAAGACTTACGCCGAGATCGGCGGGCGGAAACCCACCTACATCCCCGGAGCGCTGCGCTGGGACGCCTACCAGGAGCTTTTCAGTTACTGGCACTTCGGGCGCAATGTGCTCAACAGCTTCAAGGTCGCCGTGCCCACCGCCCTGATCGCCGTGATCCTCTCGACGCTGGGCGCCTACGCCGTGGCGCGATTGCACTTCCGGGGCAAAGAGCTGATGCTCAACGGCATCCTGATCGTTTACCTGTTTCCGGGCATCCTGCTGGTCATCCCGCTCTTCGCGATGTTGGCTCAAGTCGGGAACACGCTGGGCTTCGAGGTCCAGGACAATCTACCGGTGCTGGTCTTCACTTACCTGGCGCAGACGCTCCCCGTGGCGCTCTACATGCTGGCCAACTATTTCCGCACCATCCCGGAGGAGATTGAGCAGGCCGCCCTCATCGACGGGTGCAGCCGCTTCGAGGTGATCTGGCGCGTCACGCTGCCCCTGGCCGTGCCGGCGCTGATCTCGGTCGCCATTTATACCTTCATGATCGCCTGGAACGAGTTCCTGTACGCGCTAGTCTTCCTCAATGACCGTCATATGTTCACCATGCCGATTCAGATCAATACCATCTTCAACGATCCCACGCCGCGCCCGCACGTGGTGATGGCCGCCTCGACCATTATGACGCTGCCGGTAGTGACCCTCTTCCTGGCGCTGGAGCGCTTCCTGGAGGAGGGGCTGACAGCCGGTGGCGTGAAGGGGTAGCTGGTATGCGCATCGGTTTCGTATCCACGCGCCTGGCCGGCACCGATGGCGTCTCGCTGGAGACCCGCAAGTGGGCCGAGGTGCTGACCGGCCTGGGCCAAGAATGCTTCTGCTTCGCGGGTGAATCTGACTGGCCGGAGGAGCACAGCCACGTCGTGCCGGAGGCTCACTTTCAGCACCCTGATGTCCAGGAATTGAACGGGGCTCTGTTCGGCGCCGAAACGCGCTCCGCCGAGACATCACGGCGGGTCGGTGAACTCAGCCGATACTTGAAGGAACATCTGGCCCGCTTCGTGCGTTCCTTCGATCTCGAACTGTTGATCGTCGAGAATGCGTTGGCGATTCCCATGCACGTGCCGCTGGGCTTAGCGCTGACCGAACTGATCGCCGAGACCAGCATCCCCGCCATCGGTCACCATCACGATTTCGCCTGGGAGCGTGCCCGGTTCTGGCCCAACGCGGCCAGCGATTATCTGCGGAGCGCTTTCCCGCCGGTGCTGCCCTCCCTGCGCCACGTGGTGATCAATTCCATCGCCGCCCAGCAGTTGGCGCTGCGCACGGGCGCGACTTCGACCCTGATTCCCAACGTGATGGACTTCGACGCGCCGTCGCCCGCGCCGGACGACTACGCCGATGATCTCCGCGCCGCGCTGGGCGTTGGCTCCGATGAAATGCTGCTTCTCCAGCCGACACGGGTGGTGCCGCGCAAGGGCATCGAGAATGCCATCGAGCTGGCCCGCCGCCTCGGCTTGCCTTGCACGCTGCTCATCTCCCACGATTCCGGCGACGAGGGCACCGCCTACGAGGCTTACCTGCGAGAATATGCCGCCCTGCTGGGCGTGCGCTTGCTCTTCGCGCCCGACATCTTCGACCATCGGCGCGGGCGGACCACCGACGGGCGCAAGCTCTACGCCCTGGCCGATGTCTATCAGCAAGCCGATCTGGTAACTTATCCTTCTCTGATCGAGGGCTTCGGCAACGCTTTCCTGGAGGCGGTCTATTATAGGTGCCCAGTAGTGGTGAATCGCTACGACGTCTTCCGATCCGACATTCAGCCCAAGGGCTTCCGTGTGATTGCCTTTGATGGCTTCCTAACCGAGGAGGTCATTGATCGAACGCGGGCGCTGCTGGATGACCCAGCCTGGATCGCGCGGATGACCGAGCGCAACTACGAGTTGGGGCGTCTCCACTATTCCTACCAGGTGCTGGAGAAACGGTTGGCGACCTTGCTGGACGAACGCCGCAAAGCTTGATACAATTCGGCGCATCGAAAATGGCTGACATCGCAGGGCGTGTGACCTCAATGAGATCAGAAACTCGCATCCAGGACCATTTGACCTTTCTCTACGGCGCGGAGGAGGCCGAGCGCATCTGGCCCCGGCTTTTGAAGCGTCTGTCCATCTTTCGCGAAAATAACCCCGATCTACAGGCAGCAGCCGCGCCGGGCGAGCGCCTCACTGAGCGCGACGCTTTCCTCATCACCTACGGCGATCAGGTCAAGGAGCCCGGTCAGTCCCCGCTGCGGACGCTGACCGAGGTGCTAGAAGAGCACATTGCCGGCATCATCACCGGCCTCCACATTCTGCCTTTCTTCCCCTATTCCTCCGACGACGGTTTCTCGGTGATTGACTACACCGTGGTCGATCCGGCCCTTGGTGACTGGGCCGACGTCGAGCGGCTGGGGCGCAGCTTCCGCCTGATGTTCGACGCGGTGATCAACCACATCTCGGCCCAGAGCGAGTGGGCGCGGGCTTTCCGCGCGGGCGATTCGGCATACGAGGATTACTTCATCACCGTGGAACCGGGCACGGATCTCTCGCAGGTTGTGCGTCCACGGGCGAAGCCGCTCCTCACCCCCGTAGAAGCAGTGGGGGGCGAGCGCCTGGTCTGGACCACATTCAGCCCCGATCAGTTCGACCTCAACTACGCCAACCCCGAGGTGCTGCTGGAGATTATCGACGTGTTGTTGCTCTACGTCGAGAAGGGCGCCGAGGTGATTCGCCTGGATGCGATCGCCTATCTGTGGAAGGAGCTCGGCACTTCCTGCATCCACCTAGAGGAGACACATCGCGTGGTGAAGCTCTTCCGCGCTATCTTCGACGCCGTGGCGCCGGGCACGATCCTGATTACCGAGACCAACGTGCCGCACGAGGAGAACGTCTCCTATTTCGGCGACGGTGCGGATGAAGCCCAGATGGTCTACCAATTTCCGCTGCCGCCGCTGGTGCTCCACGCCTTCCACGCGGGCGATGCCACGAAGCTCTCCGAGTGGGCCGCTGAGCTCAGCACGCCCTCCGATAGCACCACCTTCTTCAATTTCCTGGCCTCCCACGATGGCGTCGGCGTGCGGCCCGTCGAGGGCATCCTAAGCCAGTTGGAGGTGCAAGCGCTGGTCGAGCGCACGCTCGCCAATGGCGGCTACGTCTCCTACAAGACCAACCCCGATGGCAGCAGGAGCGTCTACGAGCTGAACATCTCCTACTTCGACGCTCTCTGTGATCCAGACGAAGATGAGCCCCTGGACTTGCAAGCGCGCCGCTTCCTGACCTCCCAGGCGATTATGCTCAGTCTGGCCGGCGTGCCGGGCATCTATGTCCACAGCCTCTTCGGCTCCCGCAGCTACCGCACGGGGGTGGAGCGGACCGAGCGCTATCGCTCCATCAACCGGGAGAAGTTCCGCCGCGAAGAACTGGAGCGGTCCTTGGCCGATCCCTCATCGCTGCGCCATCGGCTTTTTTACCCCTACCTGCACCTCATCCGCACCCGTGCTGCACACCCCGCTTTCCACCCCAATGGCGCGCAGCGGGTGATATTCGGGAATAAGGCGCTTTTCACGCTGCTGCGTACCGCCCCTGACGGCGACGAGCACATACTCTGCATCCATAACGCTTCCGGACTCGATCAGCCGCTGCGCATCGATCTGGAAGCCCTCTCCTTCCGCCATCGCGGTGAGCTCTTGGATCTGCTTTCAGGTAAACGGTATCCGGTAGAGAGTGACGGCGAGCTGACGCTTCTCCTCGATCCATACCAAGTAATCTGGTTGGGCTGAGGATCGAGTTAAGCGGACTGGAAAAGGTCGCTCTGTCGGTCGCCATCGGCGGTTCAGAGGTTCAAGCTCTTCTCCTGCAACATCGTGGGTGTGGTT
>CAZDYW010000079.1:0-9335 GCA_964509655.1 uncultured Anaerolineales bacterium | reverse complement strand
TGTCGAACCGCAGCGTGGTGAGCCTGTCGAACCACTGCCCTCTTTCGACGCGGTGCCGGTCTCCGCCGCAGAACGTCGCACCATCACCGACGCCGTGCAGCGCTTCTTCGGCTTCGACTCGCTCCTGCCCGGTCAGGTGCAGACCATGGCCGCCGTCTTGCGCGGCGAGGACGTGCTGACCGTGCTGCCCACCGGCGGCGGCAAATCGCTCTGCTACCAGCTCCCGGCCATGCTGGCTGACGAAGGGACTACGCTCGTCATCTCGCCCCTCATCGCCTTGATGAAGGATCAGGTCGATTCTCTGCCCCAGAATGTGCGACAACGGGCGACGACTATCAACAGCACCCTCGACGGCGACGAACTGCGCCGCCGGATTGAGCGGGTGGCCGATGGGGTTTACCGCCTTGTCTATGCCGCCCCGGAGCGATTGCGCCAGCCGCCGTTCCTGCACGCGCTGCGCCGCGCGGGTGTGGAGCGGCTCGTGATCGACGAAGCCCACTGCGTCAGCGTATGGGGCCACGATTTTCGGCCCGATTACCTCATCATTGGGCGGGTTCGGGATGCGCTGGGTAATCCGCCGCTGTTGGCGATGACGGCCACGGCGCCCTTGCGCGTGCGGAAGGATATTCTGCGGCGGCTGGGTGATCAACGTGATGCGGCGAGCGGGCCGCGCGTCGTCGCCGGCGACGTGACCCGCTCCAATTTGCAGTTGGAGGTTTTCCGCGCCGCCGACCTCGATGAGAAGCTGCGTCGCCTGTTGGCTTTCTGCAAGGCGGAGCCCGTGGCGCGCCAGGGTGGGCCGCCGGGCAGTGGCATCGTCTACGCCGACACCCGCGCTCGCTGCGAAGAACTGGCCGCCTTGCTGCGGCAGCACGGCATCTCCGCGGCCCATTATCACGCCGGGATCGAGGATCGTAGTCGCGTCCAGGACGACTTTATGGCCGGACGGGTTCGCGTAGTCGTCGCCACGGTCGCCTTTGGCATGGGCATCGACAAGCCGGATATTCGCTTCATCGTCCACTTCTTCCCTCCCTCCTCGCTGGAATCTTACTATCAGGAGGCCGGGCGGGCAGGGCGCGACGGGCTTCCGGCCCGCTGTCTGCTGATGCACTCTTCCTACGATAAGGGCCTGTTGACTCGCCGCGTGCGGCGGGACGTGCTGGCGGTCGAGTTCTTGCGCGAGGTCTACGCTGCGGTGAGGGGGCGTCTGGGCGGGAAGCGAGCGGGCCGTGTCGCGGCGGCTGACCTGGAGCGGGATTTGCGGGTCGATAACACGCGCGTGCGCGTCGCGCTGAGCTTGCTGGAGGAGGCGGGGCTTTTGTGGCGTGGCCCGGACTTGCCCCGCGCGGCCATGGTACGCCTTTCAGCCATCTGTCGCGATGACGCATTGCCCGATGAGCTCTCTGCTTTTCGTGTAGCGGCCCGTTTGCGCTCCCAGCAGTGGCTGACGCTTGATCTGGGGGAGGTGGCGCGAGGGGCCGGGATTCCGCCAGAGGAGATTGAGCAGCGCTTGCTGGGCTGGGAGGATGAAGGTTGGTTGATGTACCGTCCGTCGGGGCGGGATTTTCTGTTGAAACTCTTGCCGCCCCCCGATGACTCCGCCGAGCGGGTCAAGGCGCTGCTGGAGCGGTATGAGACGGTGCAAATCCAGCGCGTGGATGAGATCACGGCCTATGCCGAGACGCCGCGCTGCCGCCATGGTCACCTCAACGCCTACCTGGGCGGGCGTGTCATCGAGCGCTGCGAGGCTTGCGATAACTGCGTGAAGGTCTCGCCGCCTCCTGATCCGGGCTTGCCGGACGAACGGGCGCAGTTGTTGACCGTCTTGCAGTGCGTGGATAATGCGCCCTGGGGCTGGGGCCGTAACACAATAGCCCGCATTTTGCGCGGTGATTTTGCTGGAAAGGGGCCACGCTATCACGCCAAGCCGTTGCACAGGAGGGCGTATGAGCAAGCTGAGTTTGGGGCTTTGGCCTTTCGCTCGAAGGGCGCGGTCAAGCGCTTGATAGAGCGGTTGGAGTATGCGAGTTTTCTTAAGCCGCGCGAGCTGGAGCACGGCGGTGCTGTGCTGGAACTCACTTCCAAGGGTAAGCGGGCGCTGCGTAAGCCGGCTGTGCTCGATGGGTTAATCGCGCCGCAGAGGAAAGCGCAGGAGCCAAGAGAGACCTCAGCGGGTGAGGGGACAGAGCAGAGTGTGGACGAAGAGTTATTTGAGTTGCTGCGGAAGTGGCGGCGTGAGCAAGCACGTGAGCAGGGCGTGGCGTCCTTCGTGATCCTACACAACCGTCATCTGCGAGCCATCGCCGCAAAATGCCCCACTACGAGGGAAGCCTTGTCCGATGTGAAGGGAATTGGTCCGAAGCGGATGGAGCGGTATGGGGCCGCGCTGCTTGATCTGGTTCGTGGGCATCTGGAGGGATAGCAACGCGATCACGCTCTCAATTATCGCAGCTCTACCTCAGCCAGCGGCACAACGTCATCCGGCAGGCGATTCCCAGTCCCGTCCAGCGCTGGCAGCCGCTCCCCGGTTTCCAGCAGGTACATCCCCACGTGCAGTTGGTATGTGCCCGGAGCGAGGCCCGCTGTGGGCATAGTGCGTTCCTCGACAATTACTTCGCCGGAATCCCAGAAGGATGTGGGGTAATCGCCGTCCAGAGGTGGGCCGTCACTCTGTGCTGCCGGGCCGTCGTTTTGTCCTGAGCTTGCGTCGGCGCTGATGAGATGCACGAAGACGGTGTAGTCGTGCTCCATCGGTGCCATGCAGGCCCAATGGAGCCGCAGGTGAAGTTGATCGCCCTGTTGCACCACGTCGTAGCCGGTCAGGGCGGTTGTATCTCCCAGCTGGTAATCGACGTTCTCGGTCGGTGGTGGGAATGAGGCGTTGCGCTCACGAGGGGGCAGCTTCAGCCAGCCGGCCGTCGCGCCGACCGGCTGGCCTTTTTCGTTTACCACTTCCAGCCGGGTATCGCTTTCTTGGGCATAGAGCCCCACGTCCAAGCGCAATCGCGTGGGCGTCTTGGCATCTTCGGCGATGGGGATGGGTACTCCGTCCAGGATGACCTGCCCCGGTTGCCAGAAGGAGGTGGGGTAATGTCCCAGTCCGGGGTAAGTGTCCCGCTGACCGACTTTTGCCCCGTCCTGGCCGAACAACTGGGCGAAGAGCACGTAGTCGGTCTCTGTCTCCTTAAGCACCTCCCAGTGCAATGTGACTTCCGCCTCACCTCCCGGTTTGAGGGATGTTTGGCTCAGGTCGTATCCGCGCAGGCGGGCCAGAGGCTGTCCGTCTTCCAGGTAGATCCAATCTAGTTTGTGGGTCGCTTCGGGCGCCTCGCCGGTCTCATAAATGGGCGGGCGAGCGTAGGCTGGGGCCAGAAAACAGGTCAGGCCGGCGATCCCCAAGGTCAGCATGGCCGCCGTGAGCCCTAGCGCCAGATGGGAATGGAGGCGGCGTGGCAACCATACGGACAATCCGGTGAAGGTCAAGATGGCGATGGCGGGTAACACGGGGAATAGATAACGTCCGAAGTTTGGCATTGGTCGCAGAAAACGCCGCACGATCATCGGCCCAAAGGTGAGAAAAAATGCGGCGGATAAAATTGTGAATTGCGAATGATGAATGGCGAATGACGAATGGCGAATGACGAATGACGAATATATCAATCCGAGTATAGCGATTAGTACGACCACATCAAGGATGTCGTAAATCCAGCTTGAGAGGGGGATCTGGTTGTAGCCCAGGCGGCCCCAGAAGGAAGTGCGCAGCCAGTAGAGGTCCGGCCCCAAGTTCGCCAGGGTGACCGGTTCTTCGCGTAGTCCCCACTCGCTCATCTCCCGCGAGGTGCCGGTCGGATCGCCGTATAGCGTCGTCTGGCGGATCAGCCAGGGCGCGATGAGCAAGGCTGCTATGCCGAAGACTACCAGTCCCCAGCGGAACAAAGAAACCAGGTTTATGTCGCTGCGCTTAATAGAAACCTGGTTTCTGGCATGGCGGGTGACGGCGAGGAGGAGGGCCAGGGCGGCAGTGGGCAGCAGTGCCACGACGGTCAGCTTGGAGAGCCAGCCAAGGCCCAGCGTCAGTCCCAGGGCGATGCAGCGGCGCCAGTTGGGCCCTTCCCGCGCTATGCGCATCATGGCCCAGAGCGCCAGCGCACCGAAGAGGGCCGCTCCGTTGTCGTCGTTGATGGCGCCGGAGATGAAGAGAAACTCCGGGATGAAGGCCGCCAGCCCAGCCGCTCCCAGCGCCATCTCCGGGCGGTCGGGGAAGACCTCGCGTCCGGCGCGATAGATCGCCCAGATGGTGACCGCGCCGAGCAGAACTGAAGCCCAGCGCACGACGCGGACGCCCAACCAATTCTCCCCAGAGGGGAGGGGCAATCCTCGTGATTGCCCTTCTTTCCCGGAATTTGGAGGGTGGAGGTAGAGGTTTTTGTTGTCCCGTCCCACCTCGCCGAAGCGGTAGCCGAAAAATGGATTGTGGCGGTTGCGCCACACTTCGATTATGTCCGAATTTTCTCCCTTCACCCAGAAGCTGGCGAGAGCGCCGTAGGCGTAGTAGAGCGGCGCGTGGTGCCCGAAGTTTTTCCCTCCGCCTTCAACCAGCACCGGGGGGCGGCCCGTTTCTACCAAGCTGCGCACGTAATCATAATGGTAGATTTCATCGGGCGCTTCCAGCGTGGGCGTGACGTAGGCATAGGCGCTGGCGAGGGCGATGAAAATCGCCAGGATTCCCGTCAGCCCGAGGCGTGCGAACCGTTCGCTCATTGAATCTCTGTGATTTGGAAGACGATTTCACCTCCAGGCGCTTCCACGGTGACCTTATCCCCCACTTGGCGATCCAGTAGTGCTTGGCCCATCGGCGATTGGTGGGACACCTTGCCACTGAGGGGATTCGTCTCGGCCGTGCCGACGATGCGGAAGGTCTCCGGTTCCCCAAAGCCCTCCTCAATTACCGTGACCTGGCTGCCCAGCGTGACGGTGTCGCTTTGTCCATCGTTACGGATAAGTTCAACGTTGCGGAGCATCGCCTCGATTTCCTGGATACGCCCCTCCAGGAAGGATTGTTCCTCTTTGGCCGTTTGATAATCGGCGTTCTCCGATAAGTCCCCCTGCTCGATGGCGTGTTTCAAGCGCTTGGCCAGCGCGGGGCGTTTCACGTTGACCAACTCTTCAAGTTCATTTTGCAAATCCTCTTTACCTTCCGGTGTGAGGTAAACTTTTTGATTTAAGTTCATTTTTCCTCCTGATCTACCAATCTACCAATTTGCCCCAGAGCGGCGGTCCCAATATCAACAAACCGACGATGACGGAGATGATGGCGGTCAATAATACCGCACCGGCCATCACATCCTTGACCACCTTGGCCAGCGGGTGGTAGCCGGGGCTGACCAGGTCCACCAGCTTTTCCACCATCGTGTTCGTCATCTCACTCATCAGCACCAAGCCGATGGTCAGCGTCAACAGAGCTCCCTCGACGGGCGTTACCTTCAGCCAAAGTCCCAGAGCCATCACCCCAAGGGCGATTACCAGATGGACGCGCATATTCCGCTGCGTGCGCAGAGCGTACCACAGGCCAGCGAAGGCGTGGCCGAAACCTTCCAGCAAGTTTTGACTATGCATACTGCCTATTCCGGTGGGTGAACGTCGAGGCCTAGCCGGTCGAGGATCGTGCTCTGTGCCTCCCACATCTGGGCTCGTTGGGGCTGCGACTGATCGTCATGCCCCAGCAAGTGCAGTACTCCGTGGACGACCAACAGTTGTAGCTCTGCCAGGGTAGTGTGACCGCCCTCCTCGGCTTGTGCCTTGGCGCGTGGGAAGGAGATGATCACATCTCCCAGATAGCGGGGCAAGCCGGGCGCGTTGACAAACGGCCCGCGCGTTTCTTCTGGAAAAGCCAACACGTCGGTCGGCGTGTCCACGCCCCGATGGCGACGGTTGAGCTCGTGCAGAGCGTCATCGTTGGTCACCACCACGGCCAGCTCGCACGCTTCTTCGACATCCTGGTGATTCAGCGTCGACCGCGCCGCGCGGCGCAAAGCTTCCAGATTGATCCGCTCTTGCTCATATGTCTCGTCAACTTGTACTGCTATGATGTATCTACTCATTTGTCATTTGCTCATTTTCTCATTTGTCATTTTCTGATTTCTCATCTTCCTCGTTCGGCTCCGGATATTTGATGCGCGGGTGGAAAGTTCCTTTCAGGGCGGCGGCGAAGACGCGGCGAACGGTATCCAGATCACCGAGCGTCATGTTGCATTCGTTCAGTTGCTTGTCATCGACGCGCATATCTATGATGCGGTTGACGATCAGCGCCACCTCGTCGGCATCGGTGGGCCGCGCGGAGCGCACGGCGGCCTCACAGCCATCGGCCAGCATCACCAGCGCCGTTTCCTTGCTCTGGGGCTTGAGCCCGGGGTAGCGGAATTTATTCTCATCGACCAGATCAGGGTCTCCCGCCAACTGAACCGCTTTCTGGTAGAGAAAGCTGACGCGGTTCGTGCCGTGATGTTCGGGGATGAAGGCCCGGATGCGGCTGGGTAGATGATAACGTTTCGCCATCTCGATGCCGTCGATGACGTGTCCGATGAGAATTTCGGCACTGGTTTGGGGGTCGAGCCGATCGTGGGGATTGATTCCCTGGGCTTGATTCTCGGTGAAGAAGTAAGGGCGGGTGATTTTGCCCACGTCGTGATAGTAAGCTCCCACGCGGGTGAGCAAGGCGTTGGCGCCGATGGCCTCGGCCCCCTGCTCGGCCAGATTGGACACCATCAAGCTGTGGTGGTGAGTGGCTGGAGCCTCCCGCAGTAGCCGCTGTAGGAGCGGGTGATCGGGGCGGCTGAGCTCGATCAGCCGCATTGTGGTGATAATGTCGAACAGCGGCCCGATGAGGAACAACATTCCCAGCGTCAGGCTGGCCGAGATGCCGCCGTTGGCGATGCTGGACAGTGTGGAGGCCAGCAGGTCTCCCGGCTGATTGAGGTCCGGCGGCAGGTGGAAGATGAAGAATACACTCACTTGGGCCAGGGATGCGAAGGCGCCGGCGCGGAAAAGCTCGGCGATGCGCTCGACGCGCCCCAGCGTGAGCGCAGCGATCAGCCCTCCCATGGCGGTGTAGGTCGTCATCTCCAGTGTGTTATCGGCGATGGCCCCCGTGACTCCGCCGAGCAGGACAGCCGTTGCCACGCCAGCGTGACGTCCCAGGGTGGCTGTGGCCAGCATTGCCAGCGCCGGTACCGGAGTGAGATAATGGATCACGGCGCCACCAGGTAACATCAGCCCAGCGGCGAGGACAAAGAGCGCGGTCAGCAGCGTCAGCAGCAGAAGTTGTTGACCATCCCAGAGCGTTTCGGGTTGGAAGCGTTCCAGGTAAAGGCAAAGCATCGATACAGACAGCACAGCCAGCAGGCCGGAGCCGATGAAGTCGGTCCACTTGATCTGTGGTTGGCGCAAGCCGAACTGATCGAGCACTTCGATGTCGAGCGCGGCGACACGATTCCCCTCGCGCACGATGACCTGCCCTTCCTCGAAACTGCGGGTCACAGGCCCTACCTCATCGCGGGCGCGCTCGCGGGCCGCTGCTGTAGCGGTGGGATTGTAGAAAGAATTCGCGACCAGGATGCGCTGCGCGATCTCCGTCGTGATGGCCGCTTCCTCCTCCGAGAGGTCTAGGCTGACCAGTGTCGGCACTCTCTCCTGCGCTTCTTCTAGATGTCCTTCTCGTATCTCCTGGCGCATAACTTGACCGATCACGGCCAGGGTTTCCAACTGGACACGGTCCCAGCTCTCGTTGGAGAGTGTGAGAATGCGGTCGGTCATCTCTGGGGATAGACCGGCTAACTCCGGCACGGCCAGGATCCAGGCTCTCTTCTGGGCGGTGGAGGCCAGTGTGTCCGCTCGCACCGATCCAATGTAGTCCAGTATCTCACGGGCGCGGTCGAGTTGCTGGCGGGCCAGCGCGGGGTCTGGGGCGGTGTAAACTGGTTCGACCTGGAAGGTGGCTCTTTCGCGTTCCTCCTCCTGTCGGATGACGCTATCATAGGTCAATGAGTGTGGAGCGCGGATGGTCTCGTGGGCGACATCTCCCTCCTCCAACATTACCTGTCCGGTCGGCAGCAATGGGTAGGCTATCACCACTGTTATCACGCCGGCCAGCGCTAAGCTCAGCAGGGCGAGGCGTATCCAGGCCCACCATCCGCGAGCGTGTCGGCGTGATGGGCGACCGCGGAGGGTCGCCTCTACGTATCCGGAATCGTCTCTGTTCTCTTTCGTGTTTGCGCTCACTGGGTAAATTTGTGGCTATGGTGTGCGGCTCGATGGCATTCTCGGCGGGGTTTGACCACGTTTAGGTGTGGTATAGTGGCTTCAAGTGTTGGTATCTGTTTTCGGTTGCACGCCGGGTTTGAGCTAGCTGGTGGTAAAGTTGACAAGAGGGAGCACACAAAGCGCTCCCTCTTGAAGTGCGAGTGCAACTCCTGGCTCCTTATCAGAAGGTTGGGGAGGGCACCAAGATGTAATTGGGAAACTCGGCCTAGCTGGTCAATAACTCGCGCACTACCTCGTTGACGACGTGGCCATCGGCGCGACCCTCCAGCTTGGACATCAGGCGCCCCATGACGGGTCCCATCTGTCGCATACTGGTTGCGCCGACCTCATCGATGACTTGGCGAGCTTCCTGAACGATTTCCTCGCGGGAAAGCTGTTGGGGCAGGTACTCTTCGAGAATCGCGAGCTCCGCTTTTTCCTCGGCGAGCAGTTCAGGGCGGTCGGCGCCTTGCAGTTCTTCAATTGTCTCTCGACGCTGCTTGGCCGCTTTCTGCAACACGGCGCCTACTTTGGAATCATCCAACTCAGCTTCGCCGGTCTGGAGACTGTGCTCGACTTCCGCATTGGCAATCGCGGCCAATGCCATACGGATGACAGTTTTTCGGCGTTTATCTCGGTTTCGGATTGCCTCTTTGAGATCCTCTTGCAGCTTTTTCTTTAGACTCATTTGCCTTTTGTATCAGTTTAGAAAAACCCTTGTTGGTCCTTGCTGGATTGCTGGCGGCTCTTGCGCAGTTTGGCCGCTCGCTTGCGCTTTCGGACCACGCTTGGTTTTTCGAAGAAACGGCGCCTGCGCGCCTCCCATAGCACTCGGTCGGAATGCACTTTCTTGTTGAAGCGTTTTAACAAGGATTCGAAGGACTCGCCATCTTGGATCACGACTTTAGTCATTTACTCTCTCCTGATAGAAAATTTTGAACCGGAATTCATTATAATCGGGCACTGTGAGGTTGTCAAGCAAGTGATCGTTTTTGACTATCAAGTTCGGTAATTAGACGGCCGAAGCACTTCTACTT
>CAZDYW010000078.1:0-9369 GCA_964509655.1 uncultured Anaerolineales bacterium | reverse complement strand
TGCAACTTGCAACCTGCAACTTTTTCACTCATCATCGCTGGGCGGAGCCAGTTCCTCGTACACTCGCTCTAGCCCAGATTTAACCCGCTTATCCAGTTGATCTTGCTCCTCCTCTGCTGTGGGGAAAAGGGCGAGCAACTCATCCACGAACTTGGACGCATCTTTTTGAGAGCCGCCTGTTCTATGTAACGAGCGCATCCGCCGACGCGCTAGTCGGATAAACTCGCTGATCTTTCTGGTGACGGAGTGATCGCTGATGGAGCCACGACCAGGTACGAGAGCGATATCCGCAAAGCGGGGACGACGCAGTGTCGTCAATGTGCCCAGCCATGCTTTCGTGTCTGGCGTCTCCTCCATAATGGGCGGTGTTCCCACGACCAGTGTGTCGCCCAGGAATATCACTCCCTCATCGCGCATGTCGACCCATGCGCTGCCGGGGGCATTGCCAGCGATAGCTTGGACAGTCACTTCGGCTCCGCCTTTGTGTAGCTTCAGCCTGCCGCTGAATAGAATCTCTGGCAAGACAACGTTCACTTTCGACAGCTCTTTTTCCTCCTCAGGGTAGCGGCGTTTTAATTTTCGCACGACGTTGCGCCAGAAGCCATCGGTATAGGACACAGCGCGTTTGTAGGCCGCTCGTGTGGCGACTATGGGGGCTTTCAGCTCCCCTGCGCTCAAAATTCGATGCGGCTCAGCATCGGTGAGCACGGTGTACAAAATGGGTAGGTCGGTCATATCCAGGATCATCTGCCGCCAGGCGCGGGCATCTTGGGGCATTGTCGGTGCGTCCACTGCGATGACGCCCTCTGATCCAACGATGAAGCCTGTGTTGACTTCAGGGTACTCGGTTGAAGCGTAGATGTTAGGTGCGATTTTCTTCATAGAAACAGTGTCCCTCCATTGAAATAGCCGCTATGAAATTCTCTCAAGCAGTTCGGCAAGCGCGGCGTGGACTTGTTCCGAGTCGGTAGTTGGGGCGCTGCCTTGCGCGGCCTGTGGACGTCCGCCCCCTTTGCCTCCCAGCGCGGCGCAGGTCTCCCGCAACAATGTCGATACATCCAGATCAAGATCATCGGAGCGGGTGAAACAGAGATGGGTCCGCTCACCGATGCCAAACAGGAAAGCCACGCGGTTTTTGTGTTCCGTTGCCTTTTGCGCCAAGGCTCGTAACTCGTCCGGTGGTCTCCCCGGTTTTTCCCAGATGCGTCCAATCACGCGGTAAGGCCCATAGGCGGCGGCAGATTCCGATAGATTTTCGGCTTCCAAATCCAGGAGGCGCTCGCGCAGTTTGCGCTGTGTGCGCCTAGTTTGCTTGATCTCATCCTGTAATCGTTCCACGGCTTGGTCCAGCTCCCAATAGCCAACGGTGAGCTTTTTTGCCAGGCGGTGTAATATCTCATTTTTGTCTCGATAATCGAGCAATGCTCGTTTGCCGCACATAAACTCGACTCGCGTATTATCTCCCCGGTTTTCAAGCCCCACGATTTTGATCGCGCCGATCTCGCCTGTACGGTTAACGTGTGTCCCGCCACATGGATTGATGTCGAATCCAGATCCCGTTTCCTGTTCGCAACAAATCTCTACGATGCGCACCAGGCCTTCCACGACCGGAGGGCGTTCCACTGACAGGCTCTCCAGTTCCTCGGCGTCGACGAAATAGATCTTGAGCGGGCGATCCTCCCAGATAATTTTGTTGGCCAATGTTTCGACCGGCGCGACGGCCTCTGTCTCCAGTTGGGCCAAGTCTACATCTATGGTTGAAGATGCAGTGGCTGAAGCTTCTGGGTCCCATTCCGATAAGTGAAATCCTACGGTATCGGCGCCCAGTATCTGCTCGAAGGCGGCTGAGAGGATGTGCTGACCGGTGTGTTGTTGCATATGGTCGAAGCGTCGCTCCCAATTCACTTCCCCCTGGATTTCAGTCTCTGGGGAGAACTCAAAATCTGACGGTGCTTCCGAGAGGACGTGGATGATGGCGCCATCCTCCTCACGCTCGATGACGTCAATCACCGCCAGATTGTCCAATTTCCCCCTATCGGCCGGTTGTCCCCCTGATACGGGATAGAAGGCCGTGCGATCCAACACCACGGCAGGATTTCCTTCCCACGTCAGTCGCTCGACCACGTGGGCCATGAAATGAGTGCGGTATGAGTTGGTGTAGTATAAGCGTTTGTGTGATCCGTTTTTCAAGAGGACACCTCCAATGGTAAGGTGAAGTAAAATGTTGTGCCTTGACCGACCTTGCTTTCCAGCCAGATGCGTCCACCGTGAGCTTCAACGGCCAATTTACAGAAGGCTAGCCCCAGCCCGAACCCCTTGACGTCATTCTTGTTCTCGAAGCGCACGAAGCGGTTGAAAATGCGCTTGCTGGATTCCGGGGAGATGCCGGGGCCTGTGTCTGATATAGCGAACAATATTTCTTGAGCTTGTTTCTTGATACTAAGAGTGATTTTCCCTCCCATCGGTGTGAATTTCACCGCGTTGTCCAAGAGGTTGGTCAATACGCGCATGATCATTCCTCGGTCGATGTATAGACTGGGAAGATCAGGAGCCATCTGTAGTGTTAGTTGTTGATTCTTCCTCTGCGCCAGCGGCCTTATCTGTTCAACGGCCTCGTGTGTGAAGTCCTGAGTGCTGGTTTTGACTTTTTCGAGCTCCGCTTGCCCCGTCTCGAGTTGGCGCAGGTCAAGGAGCGAATCGATCAAATGCTCAAGCCGCTCGCTGTTGCGTAAGGCGATTTCCAGCACTTCATCCACCGGAAGGGTGTTGTCATCCTCCACGATGGCAAGGTGGATCACGTTGAGGCTGTTTATAATGATGCTCAAGGGATTGCGCAGGTCGTGGATGATCATGTGGATCAGGTCTTCGCGCATGCGATCTAGTGCGACCCGCTCTGAAATATCGTGACCAATCCACTGAATGGCTTCCCGCCCCCCGTAGTCGATTTTGGCCATGTGGGCTTCCAGAATGCGCGTGCCGCTCTTTGAGGGGGTTTTCATCTCTATGTCCGCGTGTTCGCCCTGGCGCACTTTTCGCAGCGCATCCTGATATGTCTCTGGATGCAAGATAGTCAGGTCTGATAGGAGAAATCCAATCAACTGCTCCCGCGAACAGTTGAGCGTCGCTGCAGCTTGAGGGTTGAGTTCCAGGATTTTGCCCTCCAAATCTGTCACGATGATTGGGTCTGCACTTCCGCTGAACAGGCTCTCGTAGCGACGCTCGGCCTTTTGCACCCGCTCATAGAGCGCGGCATTTCGGATAGCGATGGCTGCCAGATCGGCCACGCTCATCAATATGCGCTGATCGTCATCGTCGAATGCGCCGTTAACCGGGTTGATCGCCTCAATGACGCCGATGGCCTTCTCTCCAACCCGTATCGGCACGGCTAGAATGATCTGCGTATGGAATCCGGTCATCTCGTCCGCGCCGGAATAGAAGCGCTTATCCTTGTAAACGTTGGTCGCCAAGGTCGGTTCGCCTGACTTTACCACCCAGCCCGCGATGCCCTGGCCGGGTTTCAAGCTCAGGCCGATGACCTCATCTGCCGCTTCCCCTACGGCGACGCGGAATATCAATTCATTTGTCTCTTCCTCCAGCAGCGCGACGGATACAGCATCGGCCTGGAAATAATCTCGCACTTGGCCTATCAGGGATTTCAGCACGTCTTCCAGATCCAAAGTGGCCGTAAGTGAGCGGCTAGTTTCGTGAAGAAATGTCAATTCACGAACTTGAGACTTGAGATTGGTGTGTTTAGAGTGGGGTTTCTGTTCTTTCATAGGTTTTCGAAAGACACTTCCTCCCGCCCATGCAGTTTTTCTAGAATTTTCTCCACGATGAGCTCCAGATGCCCGTGGTTGGTCACGAAGTCCAGATTGTCGGAGGGCACGCTCAACACGGGACAGAGAGAGAAATCATCGATCCATTCCTCGTATAACTCGTTAAGCTGTTCTAGATATGTGGCTGAGATGTTCTGCTCGTAGGAGCGCCCGCGTTTGCGGATGTGCTCCTGCAAGGTGGGGACAGAGGCTTGCAGATAGACGATCAGGTCGGGCGGAGGGAGTACAGTGGCCACCACATCATATAGTTCGTGATAGCTCTCGTAATCCCTCTCATCCATCGATCCCTGGCGATAGAGGTTGCGGGCGAATATCTCGGCGTCCTCATAGACCGTGCGATCTTGAACCACCGAGTTGGCCCGCTTGAGCAGTTGCCAGTGGTGGCGCAGACGACGGGAGAGGAAATATATCTGCGAGTGGAAACTCCAGCGTTGCATATCCTCGTAAAAATCGGCCAGGTATGGATTACCGTTGACAGCCTCGAAGAAAGGCTCCCAGCCCAACCGCTCGCTCAGTAGTTCTGTGAGGGTGGATTTTCCCACACCGATGTTTCCGGCTATAGCTACAAATCGTTTCATTTTGGTATGTCAGTGTGTTGTTCTAAGGGCAATTCTACGGTGAATGTGCTCCCTTGCCCCGGTTTGCTTGCGACGCTGACTGTGCCGCTATGGGCTTCGACAATTTCCCATACCAGCGCTAGCCCAATTCCCATGCCTCCAAAGCGGCGGCTGGGACCGCCGTTCACTTGGTAAAAACGCTTGAAGATGTTCGTTAGATGTTCCTCGGCGATGCCGATGCCTTGATCGGATACTGAGACATAAACTTTATCTTCGTCCGACCATCCCCGAACGGTCACTGTCTGACCGGGGTTGCTGAACTTGATGGCGTTGTCCAACAGGTGCCGGAATACTAGGGCCAGTTGCTCCTGGTCGCCAGAGATGATGGGTAGTTCCTCCGGCAGTTCATCTTCAAGCGTAAGGCCAGCTTGCCTGGCGGTGTTGTTGAAAATGAACAAGGTATGCCGCGCTATCTGTGTGAGAGAAACTGGAGTTAGCTCAAGGTCCTGGGCGGATATTGTGTCCAGCGTCGTCAGATTGCCTATTAGGACCTCCAGAGTGCCGATGCGCTCGTGCACAACTTTCATCGCTTTTTGTTGACCCTGGGAAAGCGTTCCCAGGTCACCTGCTAGAAGCAAGTCGGTGTACCCTTTGACCAGGCTGAAGGGAGTGCGTAACTCGTGACTCACGTTTTGCACCAACTCGGTGCGCAGCCGATCCAGCTCTTTCAGTTCTTCATAAGCACGTAGCAGTTCCTCTTTCTGCTCCTGTAACTGCTGGTACAAACGGGCATTCTCCAGCACCACGCCCAACTGGGCCGCGATCGCTTGGAACAGGTGCAGGTCTTCCTCATCGAAAGCGTTCAATTGGGTGCTCTCTACGTTCAAAACGCCGATTATCTGATTGCTCACTAGAACCGGTACGGCGAGCTCAGAACGCACTTCGGGAGCGATGCCGAGATAGTACGGGACTTCCCGTATGTCCGGAATAAGCATCGGTTCACCTTGCTGATATACATGCCCGGAGACACATTCTTCAATCGGTGCTCGTATTGGTTCCTCGTCGGGTGCGTTGAAGCCAATCATAAAGGGATGAAACTTAATTGCTGAATCACTTTCGTCCGGCAGTGCGAAGGAGAGGTACTCTATTCCCTGTATTTGATGTATAGTTTCTAGCGTCCGATTTAACACCTCGTCGAAGTCCAAGGTCGAGGCGGCGGCCTGCATTACCCTTTGCAGCAAGCGTGTCTCTGCCAGCCGGAGATTGGTCTCCTCAAAAAGTCGGGCGTTCTCGATGGCCATCGCGGCCCGGTTGGCGAAGTTGGCCGCTATGCCGATCTCCTCTGGGGTGAAGTGACGAATATCGCGGGTCTCCTCCAGGAATAGTAAGCCGACCACCCGCTTTGCCAGCGTCAATGGGACGATGAGGGAGGATTTGACTTTGAAGGTTTCCACGATTTCGCGCGGCATACGCGGATCGGATGCGGCGTCCTCGACCACCAGCGGTTGCCGCGTGGAGATAGCCTGGCTGGCGGTCTGGCTGTAGGAAAGAGGGACGCGCATATCGGCCAGAATCTCTCCCGCCTGCGGCACATGGGAAGCCACGTGGTAGATTTCCTCTTCCTGTTCGTCATAGAGAAAGAGTGCGCTATGGTCGACATCGATCAGTTGCGCGGCCTGTTCTGCGATCAACTTCAATGTTTTTTCCAGTTCCAGCGATTGGGTAAGCTTTCTCCCACTCTCGAAAAGTGATGCCATCTGGTCGGCTCGATGGCGTTCTGCTTCGTATAACCGTGCATTCTCCACTGCGATGGCGGCCTGATTGGCGATGTTGGCGAAGAGCCGCCGATGCCCCTCGTCGAAAGCTCGCGTTTTATGGGATTGGGTGGAGATCACCCCGATGACCTGGCCCCTGACCACGAGCGGCCATATCATCAATGAGCCAGGATTGATGCCGCGCGCGATAGCTTCTGTGGGCAAGGATTCTGGTTCCCCGTCCACATCATTGAGCCACAGCGGTTCCCGATTTTGTACCACCCAACTGCTCAGGCCCTTGGGTTGACCAATATCTTTATCACTCAATTCTTGGGACGGCAGTGGTAGCGGCTTCCCCTTTTCTATCGAGATGGGGAAATCTATTTTCTTTATGTCCCGGTCATACAACCCAATGAAGAAGGCGGTGGGATGCATAGTTTTCTCGACCTGGTTGTAGATGATGTGCAAAACTTCATCCAGTTTCAGAGTTGAGTTGATAGCTACATCGATGTTGTGTAAGGCAGTGAGTTCGTCCACGTGGCGCTGGGCTTCTTCGTATAGCCGCGCATTCTCAATGGCGATAGCGATCTGGTCTGCCATGGTTTCCATGCACAGCAGGTCGATATCATCGAAGGAGTGAGGTCGATCAGATTCTGCCTCCAAGACGCCTACCACTTGCCCGCTGATCTTGATCGGTGTCGAGAGAGAGGAGGGGGCCAGCCACTTTTCCACGCGATAAGCGAGTTGGTCACTGGCAGCATCGTTGATCAGCACCGTTTCTCCAGTCTGCGCCGCTCTTCCGATGGCTCCTTTCCCCACGGGCTGTCGATAACTATCGGGTATGATCTCTCGGAAATTCTCAGTGGCGGCTGCTACGTAGAGTTCGTCCGTTTCCTCATCTACTAGCAATATGGCCACTTGATGGTAGTCGAGTTCCTCCCATACTGCTTCGACGGCCCACTCGAGCAACTCCTGTCGGTCAAGGATGGAGGCAACCTGGCGACCGATGCGGTTGAGCGTCCCTACTTGGACCGCGCGACGCTGCTCGGTCTCGAAAAGCCGTGCGTTCTCGATGGCGATGGCCGCGTGATCGGCGAAGATGTGTAGAATCTCAAGCTGGGCCGGGGTGAAGAAATCGGGCGTGGCACTGTCGACGTTGAGGAGGCCGATCACCTCGCCGCGTACAATGATGGGCGCAGCGGCATATGACCGTATCCACTCCTGTTCCGGTATTTTAATCCAACCGGGATGTTGAGCGGTGTCGGGGATCAGCAGAGGATCTTTTTCCTCCAATATCTGCTGTATGTTATCGGTTTCTGGGATGTTGAAGGTGGCCTGAGATACAAACTCATCCGCGCCAAAGCGTTCGTATCCGTGCCAGCGAACGATGCGTGCTTGGTCTCCTTCGGGTCTGCGAACGATCAGCATGATGTTTGATGCATCACAGGTGATGACGCGCCTGACTTGCTCCAGAATGCGATCCAGCACCAGGTCGATTTCCAAGGTGGAACTAACGATGGTCGCCGCTTGTTCCAGAGATTCGGCCAACTTGCGCTGTTCACGCTCGGCCTCGAACAGACGCGCGTTCTCGATGGCAATGGCGGCTTGATCGGCCAATAGACCGAGTATGCGCAGTTCATTCTCATCGAAGATGTGAGGCTCCTTGAAGGCGACGTTCATCACCCCTCGCACCTGCTCGCCGACCCGTAACGGCAGCCCGACTATGGCGCCGCCCCATTGCCATTTCTCAAATAGCGGATGCGAGTTCACATCGGGGACGACGATGCGCTCTCCTCTACGAGCCACTGCGTAAGTCAAGCCGTCCTCCCGGGGCTCAGAGTAGGGCTTGCTTCGTACGTCCTCGGCCCAGAGAGCGGCGCCAAAGCTCAAATTCCCGTCTTCATAATAGAAAATGTGCGCATCGTCGGCCGACATCAACTCGAGCACGCTTTCGAGGATGGCCTCCATTAGAGGTTGTAGCTCCAAGCGGGAGACGAGGCGTAGGCCGGTCTTTTGAACTGCCTCCAGTTCGGCTACGCGGCGTCTAGTCTCCGAGAATAGCCGTGCGTTCTCAATCGCATTGGCCAGTTGATCCGCCATCGTCTGCAAGGTGGCTATGTCCTCCTCAGTGAAAGCCGCCTCCCTGGTCGATTGAACGTCGAGGGCGCCGATGACACGCCCACGACTGACCAGGGGCAACGCCATCTCCGAGCGCGTTTCGGGCATATCGGGATTGTCGAAGTAAACCGCGTCCTTTCCCACATCGAGCGCGATGCGCGGCTTCCCGGTACCGGTGGCGTAGCCTACGATACCAACCTTGCCGACGGCCAGCTTATGCCCCCGTTCGAGCATCTGTCGCCCTCCCTCTGAGGAAGCAGCCTGGAGGACGGCATATTCTTCCTTCTCGTCCATCAAGAAGATACCAGCATGGTAGAATCCGAACTGATCGGAGATGAGATGTACAGTCTCGTCGAGCAACTGATCCACATCGAGAATGGCGGTTGCATTGCGGGCCACCTGGGATGCGGCCTCCAGTTGGACGGCCCGTTGTTGCATTTCTTCGTGTAGTTGAGCGTTCTCGATGGCCACGGCCGCTTGAGCTGCGATGGCCTCCGCTAAATCGATCTTTTGTCTTGAACAGACTTTGCTAGTCTCGAGCCAATCCAGCGCCATAAGTCCAATGCTGCTCTCCTTGCTCAGCATCGGCAAAAGGAGCACGCTCTCGATGTTGAATGGCGTGGTCAAGTGATCGGGCAGTGAGGAAGCCGACACATCTGAAATGAAGCGCGGGCGTCGTTCTCGAAATACCTGTTGAACTTCCGGCACTTCTCTGATCACTATCGGGTAACTTGCATCCTGGAATAGACTCCACAAATCGGAGGCGATGTGTCCGTCGCTGAACTGGGACATTCTAGGGGTTAGCCTCTCTCCGTCTTGTGAGATCAAGAGGATTGTGCAGCGATTGGCATCGCAAACCTGGGCTGCACGTTGAGCCACTCGTTTCAGCACTTCCGAAAGATCAAGCGTGGCCGATATGTCGCGACCGATTTCGATCAGCGCCGCCAATTCTCGATTGCGCTGTTCCAATTCTACAGTCCGCTTGGTGACCTTTTCCTCCAGGACAGCCTGGTAGAGGCGATTCTCCGCCTCCAAGCGGCTTTTTTCTTCCAGCAGATTTTTTTCTTCAATGGTCTTTTCTACCATTTGAAGCAAACCCCCAAT
>CAZDYW010000077.1:0-9381 GCA_964509655.1 uncultured Anaerolineales bacterium | reverse complement strand
ATCGGCTGCTCGAGGCGTGGGCTCTTGCCCAGGGTCAATCGCCGCAGCGCCGTATCCGTCTGAGAATCGACCCTGATGCTGCCGAACTGCACGCTCTGCCCTGGGAGCTATTGCACAAGGAAACGACGCTCAGCGCCCATGCAGCGACTCCGTTTTCGCGCTACTTGCCCATCGCGCTGCCCTGGAGTGGCGCCGTCGAGGAGCGCCCCGTGCGCGTGCTGGCTGTCATCTCCGACCCCGATGACATCAATTTGCAAACTCGCTTACTTTTAGAAAGAAAAGGAGATCAAAATGGAAAAGATTCAACGTATGGAAACAGCACAGCTTTTGAGTGCAGCAATTAAAGAGGCCCATAGGTGGGAGGCTGAATTATTGGGAGACGAAGCCACAAAAGGGCCGGCGGAAAAAGCGTTCGAGGCGTTGAGCAATGGACGCATTGAGCTGGGCCATCCAGAGGCTTACGTCCAGCGTTTGCACCCCGAGGATTTTGAAGTGCGCGGACTGGAGCTTTCGCCCGAGATCAATGATAGTATGCGGGGCAAAGAAGGGTATGCTTTTTACGTGATGCCGGTACCGGTGCTACTGTTCCCCGGTCGCGGGGCGCAATACCGCCTGCTAGAAAGCCAGTTCGAGTTCGGAGTCGAGCTGGGGCAGCGTCGGCCGGCTATTCACGCCATCTTTCCAGAGCCGCTTTGGAAACCGGTGCTTGATTGGGGCGGCACGTTTCATCTAGCACTTGATAGCAATCTGCACTGGGGAGCTGAAGTGGAAGGAGCCAGAGCCCAACTCAGCAGGCTGAGCGGTCATTTGGCCGGGCGGGTGGAGAACGCGAATCAACTGAGGAGTTTTATCAAGATCGCGCCCTTTGAGTACACCCTGGGCCGGATGGAGATTGAGGCGCAATTCTCGTCCGACACAGCGATGTGGCGGCTGGATAGCGAGCGCACCATCCGCAGCCAGAAACACGTGCACCTCGTCGCCCTGCTAAGAGTACCCAAAGAAGTCACTCAGATGCAAATCCAGGCCGCCACGCAAGCCGAACCGTCCTTTGTTTGGTTGGCAGCTCAGATCAAGCACGTCTTTGACCGGCTGCCACAAGCCATCCAACAAATCGTCAAAGAGCACAGGGGCTTGCCCCTGCAAGACTTCCAAACTTGGAACCTAGATTTACCAGCATGAGACGTAAATTCGCATATTCGCAAAGGAGTCAAAAGTGAGCCAATACTACCGCTACCGCGTCGAACTGACCGACGGTGGTCGCCGTAGCCGGGTGAGCGCCTACGATCTGAGCGGAGAGACGATGGGCGAACTAAGGGGGGAGTGCGATTTATCCGATATCCCGTCGCGGTACTTGTTTAGCGTTGAGCTAGACCTAAATGAACTGAGTAGAAACAAGTTGCTCGAGAAACTACGTGAGCAGTTTCGAGAACACGACGAGGATCTCACCCCACAGGCCCGGATAAAAGAGGAACGAATTGGGAAGAATTGGACAATTGTCGATGGCGACAAGCAATACTTTATTCGGAACGAAAACCAAACTCTAAACGTGTATTCATCGCGCATCGACCAACTGGTTGGCAAGGTGCGGCGCGGGTCGGCGCAGCTAGCCGAAATGGAGGAATTGGGCGAGTCGCTTTTTGAGACACTGTTTTCCCCCGAGGTGGCCGCTCACTTTCTAGGACTGTTGAGCAGGGTTGTCCGGGAGGAAGTGTTCCTGCTTCTAGAACTTGACCTGGATGAGGCCGAAACTCCGCAAGTTGCTGCGTTACCGTGGGAGTTCCTGCGCGCACCGGGGACCGACGTACGACCGGCGTATGACCTGAGCACGCATCCTAAAGTGGTGCTTTCAAGGCGGCGGATGCTGTGGGAATCAGTGCAACCAATCGCGTCGACAGAGATTCTGCGCATTCAACTGGTTATCTCTGCACCAACAAACAAAGAAGAAGTTGTTTACAGGGAGGTCGAGAAAGCGTTGGAAGAACTCCCCGACAAGTTCAAGCTGCTGGAGACGCTGCACCAGCCGGATGAAGCAAAATTGGAGCGCGTCTTGGAAGACCGCCAGCCCCACATCCTGCACTTTATCGGCCACGGACGGTTGTGTCGGACACGCGGCGAGTTGGCATTGGTCAACTCAATCGGGCATGCAGACTGGCTTCCCGATACAAAAGTGGGCGAGTTGTTCCAGGCCCACAGGCCGCAAGTGGTGTTCTTCCAAGCGTGCGAAAGCGGTGCAGAGGGGAGCGCTGACGCCTTTGTCGGCGTGGCCTCTCAAGTGGTACAGCATAACGTGCCTGTCGTGGTAGCGATGCAATACCCGGTCGACAACAACGTGGCAGTGGCCTTTGCGGAGCAATTTTACCGCCGCTGGGGAGAAGGGGAACCTGTGGGCGTAGCTGTGCAAAAGAGCCGTCGCTCGTTGAGCACAAAGTTCAGGGACAAACGCGCTTTTGCCGCCCCGGTGCTCTTTATGCGCCACAACTCGGTGCGAATCGCCGAGCTTGATGAGCGAGACGAAAAGCCTCCTATGTTCTGGGAAAATCTAATAGGGGACATCGGAGTGCACAAATGCACGCCCATAATCGGGCCGCGGGTGCATGGGCGCTGGCTGCCCCGGCCGGAGGAGATGGCTAGATGTCTTGCAAAGGCGAACAATTATCCCTTTGCAGGCGAAGAGAACCTGGCGCGAGTCACTCAGTATCTGAACACTAAAATTGGTGGACAGCAGGATTATGATGCCCGCCATGCATTTCTGGATGAGTTGAAAGATAAATTCAACTCTCGCTTGCCGGAAGAACAACGGCCTGAGGAAGTGCCCGATACACTGACAAAGTTGATCGGTGCCGTGGGTTGGAAACGTCTGACGGCAAACGACCCAAACGAGACCCACCAGGTGCTCGCCAAATTGGGTCTTCCGCTGTACATGACTACGAACTATGATAGTTTTATGTACGAGGCACTGGCAGCGGAGGAAGTAAGGCCCGTGCGGGAAATCTGCCGTTGGAATGGGCAACTGGATGAGTTGCCCTCGTGGTTTGAGACACATGGGGATTATGAACTGTCTCCCGAAGAGCCAATGGTTTACCATCTCTTTGGCAGCGATGTGGAAGCGGATTCACTGGTGCTCACCGAGGATCACTATTGCAACTTCCTAGTACAGCTTTCTGAGTCGGAACGCATTCCGTACACTATCCACGAGGCGCTAGCGGAGAGCACGTTACTGTTCATCGGGTATGGTATCTACGATTGGGAGTTCCGGGTGTTGATGCACGCCCTTAGCGAAACGCTGCAAAGACGACTAAAAACCCGATTAGAAACCTTATCAAAAGGCGGCAAGGACAAAGATATCGTAGATATTGCTGTTCAATTGGAATTTAAGGAGGCAGGAGGAGCGGACAAGCAAAAAGTAAAGGACTTTTTGCAAAAATATTTCGGGCTTTTCAATGTCAATATCGATATCTTTTGGGGAAGCACTACGCAGTTTATGGTCGAGTTACGCGAGCATTGGGAAGCGAAGGACAACAGGTGAAGAACAACCCTTACATTGGCCCGCGCCCTTATAGACGGGGGGAGCGCAACTTCTATGGGCGCCAGCAGGAGGCCCGCGACCTGCGCGCTACGATTGTGTCTGAGCAAGTGGTGCTTTTCTACGCTCCCTCGGGGGCCGGGAAGACCTCGTTGCTCAACGCCAAAGTGATCCCGGCGCTGGAGGAAAAGGGTTTCCATGTGATGCCGATGGCGCGGGTAGGGAGTGAACTGCCACCGGAGATCGAGTTGGAGGAAGTGAAAAACATATTTATCTTCAACGCATTGACGGCATTGGTGGAAGAGGATGAGACTGAGGGTCAGACTAAAGAAGAGGATAAGACTGAGGATGAGGATAAGATTGCCAAGTTGCGCCGTTTACTCCCTCACACGCTATACTCGTTTCTGAATGAGAACTATCTAGAGACAGAGGATGAGTCCAGGAGTCGACCGCCAATATTGATCTTCGATCGGTTTGAGGAGCTTTTCACAACGCACCGGGAGCGATGGCAGGATGTACGGGGGTTCTTCGAGCAGGTGCGAGAGGCACTGGATGAATTGCCTCGTCTGGGAGTTGTCTTCACTATGCGGGAGGATCACGTGGCGGCGGTCGATCCGTACAAGACGCTGTTCCCACGCCGGCTGCGAGCGCGCTTCCGGATGGAACGGTTGGAGCGGGAGGGAGCGCTGGCGGCAGTGGAGAAGCCTGCACTGAATGCCGGATGTCGTTTCGATCCAGGGGTAGCTGAGCGGCTGGTCGACGACCTGCGACGAGTTAAAGTCGGCGAATCGGCAAGTCAGCAAGCCGACGCTGCGGTTTTGGGGCCTTACATCGAGCCGGTACAGTTGCAGGTGGTCTGCAGTCGGTTGTGGGAGAGCTTGCCGGAGCAAAGCACCAGTATTCAGCAGAAGGAAGTCGATGAGTTCGATATTGATCGGGCTTTGATTGACTTCTATGAGGATGCGCTGGCCCAATGCGTGGAAGAGACCGACGTCAGCGAACTCAGCTTACGTAAATGGGTTGACAAACATTTGATCACACCGATGGGAACGCGCGGCCTGGCACCGCGCGGGGAAACTGAAACCCGTGGCTTGCCCAACGAGGCCGTTGATATCTTGGAGCAGCAACATCTAATCCGGGCCGACCGGCGGGCTGGGGCGCGCTGGTACGAATTGGCTCACGACCGGTTGATCGAGCCGGTGCAGAGGAGCAATGCCAACTGGCGCGAGGAGCACTTGAGCACGTTACAACGCCAGGCTAAATTGTGGGAAGAGAAAGGCCGCCCCAGCGGTCTCCTGCTGCGTGATCAGGCGTTGATAGATGCCGAAGGCTGGGGCGCAAAACACGATGATGAACTGACAGAAGTTGAGCGCAGTTTCTTGGGGAGATGCCAAGAAGCCCAGAAAGCTGCCGAGCGAGAGCAGCGACAAACCCGCCGTATCCGTCTGTGGGCTATTGGCGCTACATTGTTCGCTATCCTGACCGTCGTCGCGGCCATTGTTGCATGGGGGCAAAGAAGGGCGGTAAAGCGAGAGCGTCACGTCGTCCAGTCACTCGCTCTGGCGGATTATGCTCAAGAGGTCGAGGATCAGGAGTTGGCGGTCTTGCTGGGGCTGGAAGCTGTGCTTCAGACGCATCGGGATAAGGCCAACGCTATGACAACAAAAGCGATTAACGCTGTGCACCAAGCGATGTCACGCTCGCGCTGGCGGGCTACTTTAAGGGGGCACAGTGACAGCGTCGGGCGCGCGGCCTGGAGTCCAGATGGTACACGTATCGTAACCACCAGTTGGGACGGCACGGCCAAAGTCTGGGACGCATCTACGGGCATAGAGATCTTCACCCTCAGCGGACATACCGATTGGGTCAATCACGCAGCGTGGAGTCCGGATGGTACGCGCATCGTGACCGCTAGTTCTGATGACACAGCTAAGGTGTGGAATTCATCGACTGGCGAAGAGCGTTTCACTCTTGGCGAGCATAAAGAGGGGATCAATCACGCGGCATGGAGCCCTGGTGGAGCACTTATCGTGACTGCCAGTGATGATGGGAGCGCCAAGTTATGGCTCGCATCCACAGGTGATTTCCTTCTCAGCTTCAGCAGACACGTCAGCGGCTCAGTGAGCCATGCAATGTGGAGTCCAGATGGAGATCGCATCGTGACCGCCGAATCGGAGGGCACAGCCAGTGTGTGGGATTCGGTGACAGGCATTACTATCACCACGTTTAGTGGACATGACGGTTGGATACGGAACACAGCATGGAGTCCAGATGGAAAGCGCATCGTCACCGCCAGTGACGATGGTGACGCCAAGGTATGGGATGCATCCACCGGTGAGGAGTTCATCACGCTCAGTGGGCACGCCGGACCGGTCTTGTATGCTGCGTGGAACCTGAGCGGAACACATATTGCAACTGCCAGTTCGGACGGCACAGCCAGGGTGTGGGGCGTGGATGGAGGTGTGGTGATCTTGCAAGGGCACCACGATCGCGTTCTGCACTTGGCCTGGAGTTGGGATGGCACACGCATCGTAACTGCCAGCGATGATGGAAAAGCTAAGGTATGGGATGCATTCACAGGCCAAGAGCTTTTCACTCTCAATGGTCATGATGGTAAAGTCCGGCATGCAGCGTGGAGCCCTGACGATGCACATATCGTAACTACTAGCTCGGATGGGAAAGCCAAGGTGTGGAACGCTTCCACACATTCAGAAGCTTTAACGCTCAGAGAGCATAAGAGTTGGATTGTGCATTCGGCCTGGAATCCAAACGGTACAAGTCTCGCAACTGCTAGCTCGGACGAAACAGCCAAAGTGTGGAGTGCATCTACGGGTGAGAATTTCTTCACGCTCAGAGGTCATGAAAATGGAGTAGGATACGTAGCGTGGAGTTGGGATAAAACACGTATTGTAACTGCCGATGGTGATGGGATCGTCAAGGTGTGGGATGCATCAGTGGGCGCGGAACTCTTTACCCTCAGCGGACATACTGATGCAGTTCGGCACGCAGTGTGGAGTTCTGATGACACGCGTATCTTGACTGCCAGCGACGACGGTAGTGCCAAGGTATGGAATACATCGACAGGTGAGGAGCTTCTAACCCTCAGCGGGCATACCGATGCGGTTCGGTATGCGGCATGGAACGCAGATGATACACGTATCCTGACTGCCAGTGAAGACGGGAGTGCCAAGGTGTGGGATGCGTCAAATGGCGAGGAGGTTTTCACCCTCAAGGGGCACGATGATTGGATTCGGCACGCGGCATGGAGCCCGGACGAGAAGTATATCCTGACCGCCAGCGGGGATGGGAGCGCTAAAGTGTGGAAGGTAGCATCGAAAGGGGAGTTGCTTTTTACCCTCAGCGGGCATAATGATGCAGTCCGGAGCGCGACCTGGAGTCCAGATGGGGCGCGTATCGCGACAGCTAGTTGGGATGAGACAGCAAAAGTTTGGGATGCATCGACTGGTGAAAAGCTTTTCACTTTTGATGGGCATACTGATAGAGTCTATTATGCAGTGTGGAACCCAGATGGTGCGCGTATCTTGACGGTCAGTTGGGACGGCACGGCCAAAGTGTGGGATGCAGCCAACGGCGGGGAACTCTTTACACTTCGCGGTCACAGCGGTAGAATCTACCATGCGGCGTGGAGTCCGGATGGCACGCGTGTCGTAACTACCGGTGAGGACAAAAGTGCTCGCATCTATTTCGTCAACGTCGAAGGGCCTGTAAGTATCATTGAGTTTGCCTGCAGCCGCACCGGTCGTAATCTGACACAGGAGGAGTGGAAACGCTATATGGGCCGTGATGTGCCTTATAGAAAGACCTGTACCGATCTACCGATAGGAGAATGAGACAGGATGTCTGAAAAAAGAGAAAGGTCGTGGGTTAGCATCGCTGAAAAGGTGTGGATTCCCCTCATTGTTGTTATCATAAGTGCAATTGTCGGTCCCATCATAGTCAATGAGTGTCAGTCTCCTTCCACGCCAACGGCAACTCCCGCTCTACCTAACACAAGTTTTACCTACCAGGTGGAAGTGCGGGATCAAAACACAGGAAAAGCTATAGAAGGAGCAGAAGTCACAATAACGATAGGTGGGGACATAGCGCCTGTGGACGACGTCACCGACGCGAAAGGCATCGCTATGATTTCAATTGATGCCTCTCGCGCGGGTAAAAGGGGAAGGTTGATCGTCACCGCCCCGGGGCATGATAAGTATGACAAGTACGTGAACTTGATAGAGGATACTCTGCCCAACGTCGTCCAGCTCGCACCTGCCCCCTAGCTGAAAAACCTGTAGGATGACATCAGCTATACCAAAGAGGAGGATATGAATGATGTCAGGACAAGTCCAGAAGGGTCGGCTGATCAAAACGCTGGCTTTGATGTTGGTCGTTTCCACTATGCTGGTTGAATGTACTCCTACACCAACGCCAACTCCTGCTACATCCGGTACAGTCTTTACCTACCAGGTGCAAGTGCAGGATCAGATCACAGGAAATGTTATAAGTGGCGCCAACGTCACGATAACTATAGGTGGGGATATAGCGCCTGTGGATGATGTCACCGATGTGAAAGGCATTGCTATGATTCCAATCGATGCCTCTCGCGCAGGTAAGCCAGGGCGACTGAGCGTCACAGCACCCGGATACGAAAAGTACGACAAATACGTAAATTTGACAGAAGGCACCTTGCCTGAAATGATTCCTCTTGTGAAGTCAGGAGCTTCAACATCCATAACACCGTCACTTACTCCATCTACACCAACCCCGTCCCCTACACATATTCCACCGCCGACGGCTACGCCAAAGGTTACACCGACAGCCTCACCGATAGCTAGGACATTATCCGCACCAACGTCCACTTCCACGCGTACGCCGGCATCAACACCACGATCAACCGGCTCTCCTCAAAGCGAAGCGCCGGTGCTGACAGCTCCATCTTACGGGGGTACGTACAAGAGCCCGATAGAGTTCAAATGGAGTGGTTCGCTCAATGCGGGCCAAATCTATCAGGTCACGGCCTACCACGTCGAGAGCGGGCACGTGATCCAGAGCGGGTCGCTGGCGGCTCAAACTTGGACGGCGGATCTACCCGGCGATAAGTACGGCGAATGGCGTTGGCGCGTCGCGGTGCTCGGCAATGGGGAAGTGGCAGCCACTTCGGCGGAGTGGATGTTCTGGTTCCAGCCTTTTGGCGGTGGCGACAATGGTGGTGATGGTGATGCTACTTACACTCCTCCGCCGTAGGGAGCGATAAACAGAAAAACGAGGGCGAATATCATGTTCAAGAGTCGCTTGCCTCGACACGTCTGGAAGGGAGTAGGCTAGGAGAGAGGTTAATATGCTGGAGATATTGTCTTTACTCGTATCGTCATCACAGCCCTTACTGCTTGTCTTCGTAGGAATTTTTCTTTTAGGGCTTGTGCTTATTCTGGCAGGCAGTGGAATTTTTGCAATTCAGGGACAGGTCACTATCAACAGAAGTCGGGCGACAGTGATGGCTGGGGTAATTCTGGCATTACTGGGAGGAGCGCCATTGGTCGCAGCGACAATAGTGACCGAGTCACCAATGGCGGAGCATGCACCGCTGGCTAGTCTGACATCAACAATTACGTCCACACTTACCCCAATGGTTATGATGCAATCAGCTTCAAGCCCAACGGTCGTTCCAACAAAGACGCCGACGCACACGCCCACCAGTACGCCAAAGCCCGCGCCGAGATTAACGCCAACCGGTATGCCTACAAAAGTGCCAACATCCACGTCTGTATCTTCCCCTACGCCTAGGCTAACACTTCCACCTCCCACATCCACACCGCTGGCGATAGCTACATCGACGAGCGCTCCAGTACCGACGC
>CAZDYW010000076.1:7361-9402 GCA_964509655.1 uncultured Anaerolineales bacterium | reverse complement strand
GCCCTGATGGCCTCAATTGGGCCGGGATCGATGGACTCGATGGCCTCGGAGTAAAGCTTGCCCAGCGCGGCGATGGTGTGGATGGTGAGAGCAATGATACCGGCGAATGGACCCAGCCCGACCCACTGGGCGGCGATGATGACCCAGATGAGGGGCTCAATCGAGCGGATAATGTTCAAGATGCCGCGCGTGACATAGTAGACGCCCAGCGAGAACCAGGAGCCGGACATCAGGTTCCGAGCGGCCAGGAAGCTGACCGGAACCGCGAAGACGATGCCGAAGGCTGTGGCCATCATTCCCAGGAAGATGGTCTCTATCATGCGCTCAATGCTGAGCAACAGCGGCTCGCTGGGATGGACCGCGCCCGTCTCAGAGACCTGTCGAGCTTCCACGTAATGGACCTGTGGACCCTCGGCGCTGGGCGGCAGCAGCCGGTAGGGCATTATGACGTCGAGCTGGAAGGAGCCTTGAGCGTCGGTCTGGACGGTGACGTACTCGCCCTCCTGGCGTATGCGGAACTCGTTGCCGATGGGGTCATCCCACCAGATTTGCACCTCCTTGTTGGGCTCGAAGTTCTTCCCGTAGAGCGTCAGCTCGGTGCCGGGTATTATCTCGTTGTCCTCATCCATGTCGGACATCTCGCCGCAGGTCGGCTCGCTCTTCAGGTAGGGCTCCCCCTCTTCCTCCTCCGGTATCGGCGGGGAATCATCGTTGCAAGGTGCCTGTATGGGCGCGCGAGCACTGATCGTCTCAGTCTCGTAGGTTATGGCCGCGTCCCAGGGCCAAAGCACCTTGGAGAGCAACGGCCAGGTGTCGGAAAGCTCCGTCACCGCCTTGTAGATGTCAATCTCACTGATCTGCCATCCCAGGGAGAAAAATAGAATCAGGATCAGCACGAAGACGCCGAGGCTGCCCTGTCCCTCCGGCCGGGCCAGATTGTAGGCATCCCAGGCCACCCAAAGCCAAAGGAGGATGGTGCCCCCGATGACCAATCCCACGAAAAAGGGGCGGCGGCCGAATGCCTTGGTCAACATCGCCATCGGCGTGGGCTCACGATGGGCCAGCCCAAAGATACGCCAGGCCATCAGGCCGATGATGCTGATCAAGGAGCTAAGGATAAGCAATCCGCGCCCGATCTTACGGGCCAGGGCTTGGCCCAGGCCGGGGATGAGGAGTGAGGCTACACCGGCTGCCGGAGCAGGCACCAAGCTGGGGCGTTTTTCATCTTTAGTAGTTTGCATTATGGCCATAGCCTCATCCTCCTTGACTCAATCCGGCGCTTACGCGGACCGCTTCTTGGCCGTAAATTTCCTTGAACTCCTCATCTGACATAGCGCGAATTTCCTTGCGCGTGCCGCGATAGACGATCTCGCCCGCTCGCAGGCCAATCACGCGCGTGGCGTATTGTTGCACCAGGTCCAGATAGTGGAGGCTACAAAGAATAGTGATTTCCTCTTCCGTGTGTAACATCTCCAGATGATCCAGGATGGAGTGGGCCAGCACTGGATCGAGGCTCGCCACCGGCTCATCGGCCAGGATGATCTTCGGCTGTTGCATCAGAGCGCGGGCGATGCCCACCCGTTGCTGCTGTCCGCCGCTCAGTTCGTCCGCCCGTTTGTGGGCTTGATCCTCGATGCCCAAACGTTTCATCGCATTCATCGCCATCTGACGATCCTTCTTCGGGAAGCGATGAAGCAGACTAGGCCACTGACTGATGTATCCCAGACGCCCGGCAAGCACGTTGGTAATAACTGTGGAACGCCTCACCAGGTTGAAATGCTGGAAAATCATCCCGATCTGACGCCGGACGTTGCGCAACTCGGTCGGCTCGGCGGCTGTGATGTCCACGCCGTCCCAGATTACCTGCCCCTCCGTCGGCTCAATCAAACGATTGATGCAACGCAGCAGCGTGGATTTGCCGGAACCGCTGAGGCCGATGATGATCAAAAACTCGCCATCCCTTACCCTGAAGCTTACGTTACGGAGGGCGACAGTACCGTCATCATAAATTTTGGTCAGGTTATTGACCTCAAGCATAAGT
>CAZDYW010000076.1:4764-7261 GCA_964509655.1 uncultured Anaerolineales bacterium | reverse complement strand
CTTTCACGACGCATAGAAGCTCGCCATACTCATCAAGAAGGGGGGACAAAAATGTCCCCCCTTTAGTAAACTCTATACTAACCGAACATCTACTCCTGCAAGTCCTCGATGCTCATCCCAGAAGCCTGCAAGACCTGCCGGAAGGGATCATAGAACTCATCCCCGTGCTTCTCCAGCGCGGCCCAACTGTAGGCCGTGTCCAGCGCTTCCTGACCTTCCTCCGTCTCGGAGATGGCCAAGAGCCCATCGATGATCTTGGTCTTCAGTTCCTCGTCCATATCGGGAATGAACTGAACGCCATCGTTGGGGATGTCCTCAGTGACCTCGATGACAACTACCTTTTCCATCACGTCGGGGTTGTCCTCTTCGATGGTGCTGCGGGCATCCACGTAGGAGGCGCCAGCGTCACAGTCGCCGTTGTAGACAGCGGCGACAACTGCGTCGTGGCTACCGGCGTCCACGACCTCTGCCAAGCCAGATTCAGGATTGATCCCGGCAGCGCGCATCGTCAACTCAGGGATAATCCAGCCGCTGGTGGAGAGAGGGTCAGGGCGACAGAAGGTCTTGCCCGCGAGATCCTCAAGGCTGCTGATGCCGCTATCGGCGTGGGCGATGATCTGACCATTATAAGTGGGGCTGCCGTAGCGCACAGATACCAACTCGGCCTCGACGCCACAGCGCTCGTTAGCCAGCACGTAGGCGAAGGTTGCCAGTGAGCCCATGTGGGCCTCGGGCGGGTCGCTGCACATAGCCTCGATCACGCCGGCATACTCCGTGGCAACGTTGGTGTCGAAGTATAGATCGGTCTCATCGTGCAACAGATCGGCCACTGATTGAGCGCCGCTTGTCACACGTTCCATCTCCCCGGAGGGGACGAAGGACCAGACGATGGGGTTTTCCTCCGAGCCGAGTTCAGGCTCTTTCGGACCGCAGCCGCCTAGGACCAACATGGCGGCGATGAGAGTCAGGGCTAGAATCGCGCCTACTGCTTTCTTGGACATATTACTACCTCCTTAGGTTTTTAATTTTACTTGCGTGACGTCTTGTGTATTTTGGATTAGATTTCCCCGCTTGGTTCTCTAAACATCCCCCCTTTCTCTTTAGGATTCACCTGTTCTTATGATATAACGGAAGGGGGGGAAGCGCAAGCGAAAAGGGGCCATTTCGCCCCCTACGGCGCCTCTATGTAGAGGAAGACGGGGTCCACTCGATAGTTGACCATTGAAATCTCCACGTCCTCATGAATCAACGATGCGTAACAATATTGCGGATTGCGTGATTCTACCACATCCACGAAGCGAATGCCGCCGGTGACCAGCGCCCGTTCACCCGCCGGCAGGTAGGTGTATTCCTCGCCGTTCTGTTCCAAGGTGATCAGATCATCCGGGCTGCCGACCGCCCAGCGCCAGGGGTGATCGATGGAGCTGGTCTCGCAATGGATGCCCACCCGGAAGGCGCCGGATTGCTGGTACTCCTCCATCGCGGCGTAGTTCTCATCGCTGTCGTAGACCGTTCCTACAGCCGGCCCGCTGGTGCGGATGGGAACCGTGCTGTCATTTTCCACCGTCAGCGTGAAGTAGAGAGTCTCACCCAAAGGGATCGTTTCGTCCGACCATTCCACTTCCCCGTTGAAAAGATAGACGCGCGGCACGCCGCCGTTCTCGATGGTCAGCTCGCTCGTCGCGCTCGTCCACTGGCCCACGACGTCGCGGGCTTCCATCGTCACCGTGTAGACGCCGTCCGGCGGCGGCTCCGCCCCGTAATCGACGCCGGCGTCATAATCGAACTCGTGCCAGCCGGCCTCGTTCTGAGGCGTGACCGTCTCATTCTCCGCCGCGTGGTAACGTAGGCCATCCTCCCCCATCAAATAGACGGTCAATTCCTCCACATCCTTCTTGAGATCAACATTGATCGTCACCCGGTCGCTGATGCCGTCGCGGTTGGGCGTGAATACCGGCGGGTGCAAGCTGAAGCCACGCAGTTCCGGCAGTGCGGTGTCGGCCTCGGCGACGGTGATGTCTCCGGTGACGCGCTCGGTATGCCCCGTCTTATCGGTCGCCTCCAAGGTCCAGGTGTAATGGCCGTCCTGGAGCACGCGCTTCTCCACACTGAATCCCTCGAGCTGCTCGCTGGGCAATACATATCCATCCACCACGCCGGAGAAGAGCACCTCGAAGGGTCCTTCGACAGAGGGGCCACGATATGCCCGTTTGCGGAAGTAATAGCGGTTTCCCTCTTGATCGTCGAAGTAGATCGAGACATCGGCGCTGCGGCTCAAGCTATAGCTGATTCTCAGCACATCGGCGTCGCCGTCCGCGTTGGGCGTGATCATATCCCTGTCGAAGGAGACATCGCTGAGCAACGGTTCCTCTCCGCAGGCGGTCAGCGCCAGCGCCAGCCCAACTATCACGGCCATCAAAATGTGCCAATTTCGCAATCTCATTCACCTCCCACTAGGTCACCCTCACCCTAACCCTCTCCCAGAGGGAGAGGGGAC